>NZ_CP029551.1:3570000-3782500 GCF_003173735.1 Methylobacterium radiodurans
GCCGGCGGCGAGGTCGGGCGGATCGGGCCGTTGGCGACGGGTGCCGGGCCCGCGCTCAAACGCCAACTCGTGCGCGCCGCCCTCGCCGCGACGCGGGCCGTGCGCGCGGTGGAGTCGGCCGCGCGCTTCCTCCTCGCGGAGCCGGCGATCCACGTCGTCGGCGGTCCTGACCCGGAGAGCCGGGAGGCGGCCGCCGCCTACCGGGCGGTGCAGTACGAGGCCCTCGACATGGTGGCGGGACGCCTCGCGCCGGAGCTCGGCGGGGCGGCCGCCGCGCTCGATCTCGTCGGCCTGAACTTCTACCCGGACAACCAGTGGGTCCATGGCGGCGGCACGATCCCGCTCGGGCACCACGCCTACCGGCCGTTCCGCCAGATGCTGGCCGAGGCCTACGCGCGCTACGGCCGGCCGCTCCTTGTCTCCGAGACCGGGGCCGAGGGTACCGCGAAGGCCGCTTGGCTCCATTACGTCTGCGGCGAGGTGCGGGCCGCGCAGGCGGCGGGTGTGCCGGTCCTCGGGATCTGCCTCTACCCAATCCAGGACTATCCGGGCTGGGAGAACGAGCGGCCCTGCGCCGTCGGCCTCTTCTCCGCACCCGACGCGGCCGGGGTCCGGGCAATCGACGGACCGCTCGCGGCCGAGTTGCGCGAGCAGCAGGTCCGCTTCGAGGCGGCAGGATGGGGAGAGCGCGCATGACGCAAGAGTTCGGAGGCGCGGGATTCGAGACAGTCGGACCGGAGGCCGGCTCGGGCCCCGCGCATCTGCGCGACGGGGGCCGCTTCATCCTGCACCACATGCGGGCGTGGCGCGGGCATTTCGCCGTCCTGTTCTGCCTCGTCGTCGCCTCCGCCGGCTGCGGGATCGGCCAGCAATACGGGTTGAAGCTCTTGGTCGATGCCCTGGCGGGTCCGCGTGCGCTCGGCGAGGCGGTCCTGTGGGCGCTCGCCCTGTTCCTCGTCCTCATTGCGATCGAGGCCGCGCTCGCGCGCCTGACCGGGTGGCTCGCCTGCCGCACGACGGTCGGCGTCGGCGTGGACCTGCGCAACGAGCTCTTCGACCACCTGAGCGGCCAGTCGATGCGCTACTTCGCGGAGAACCTCGCCGGCTCGCTCGGCCAGCGCATCACCGCCACCGCGGGGAATTTCGGGGCGCTCATCAACACCGTCGTCTGGCGCATCATCCCGCCCGTTGTGGACGTGGCCGGCGCGGTGCTCATCTTCGCGAGCCTCGACGGCGTCCTCACCCTGGCGCTCCTCGCGATGATCGTCGTGGTGACGGCGGGCCTGATCTGGTTCGGCGCGCGCGGGCGCCCGATCCACCGGGCCTATTCGGGCGAGGCCGCGGCCATCGCTGGCGATCTGGTCGATACCATCGCCCATATGTGGACCGTGAAGGCGTTCTCGGCCCGGGTGCGCGAGCGCGAGCGCCTCGGGGCGGGCTTCCGCCGGGAGGCGGCGGCGCAGCGGCGCAGCTGGCTCTATCTCGAGAAGGCGCGCCTCATTCACGACGCCGCGCTCTGGGTCCTCGCCGCCGGCATTCTCACCTGGACGCTGCAGCTCTGGAGCCGCGGCGCGGCGAGCGCGGGCAGCGTCGTCCTGGTGGCGAGCCTCACGCTGCGGATCCTGCATTCCTCGAAGGACATGGCGCTCTCGCTCGTCGATGTCGCGCAGCATTTCGGCTTCATCGAGGAGACGCTCTCGGTGATCGCCAAGCCCTGCACCGTGCGGGATGCGGCCTGCGCCCCCCCACTGATCGCCCGCCGCGGCGAGGTCGAGTTGGAGGGCGTCTCCTTCGCCTACGGTTCGGGCCCGCCGGTGCTCTCCAACGTGACGCTCACCATCTCGGCCGGCCAGAAGGTCGGGATCGTCGGCCCGTCGGGGGCTGGCAAGTCGACGCTCGTTCACCTGATCCAGCGGCTCTACGACGTCGATGCGGGCGAGATCCGTATCGACGGCCAGCCGATCGCCGCCGTGCGGCAGGACTCGCTGCGCGAAGCGCTGGCGGTGGTGCCGCAGGAGATCGGCCTCCTGCACCGCTCGGTGAGCGACAACATCCGCTTTGCCAGACCCGAGGCCGACGACGCGGCCGTGATGGCGGCGGCACGTGCGGCCGCTTGCGACGGTTTCGTACGCGGCTTGGCCAACGGTTACGACACAATCGTCGGCGAGCGCGGCGCGCGGCTCTCGGGCGGGCAGCGCCAGCGCATCGGCATCGCCCGCGCGATCCTGAAGCGAGCGCCCATCCTACTTCTCGACGAGGCGACGTCTGCCCTCGACACCGAGACCGAGATGGCGATCCAGGCAGCACTCGTCCGTATCATGCGGGATCGCACGGTCATCGCCGTGGCACACCGCCTCTCGACGCTCACCACCTTCGACCGGATTCTGGTCGTCGAAGGCGGCCGCATCGTGGAGGACGGCACGATCCGGCAATTGCGCGAAGCGAACGGCCTCTTCGAGGAGATGTGGCGCCTGCAGGCGGAGGGATTGTCCGATGCCGGCGTGATGGATGCGGCCTGAGCGCGAGCGGCGGCGCGCAGATCAAACAAGGTCCCAGGTCCGGCCGTAAGGGGGGATATGGCTGCGACAAAGTGACAAGAGAATGTTGAAAGCGCTCACTCGGACAAGGTAATTATTAATGTATTTCTTGGCAGGCGGCGCGCGATCGCCTGATCTACTGATGACCTTTGGCGGATACGCTCTCGCGCCGCGCCTTCTGTGAGCGTCACAGGAAGCCGCGCTCGCGCAACTGTCGGACCGAGGCCCGCGCGCTCCTGTGATGGATGAACACACCGCCGGCCCCCTCCCACAGGTGCCGGTACTTCTCGCGATCATCCACCAGGGCATCGCCCGGGTGGCAATGCTCGCGCTTCAGCGCCGCGCTGGTCGTGATCACCTCGGTATCTGGGAAATGCCGCGCCGCCCAGCGGCGCTTCTGCGGCTCGGCCCAGTCGCCTCGCGGCAGCCCGGTGAGAATCACCGGGTCGAGGTGGCGCACCGCGCCGTAGAGTTCGAGAGCATCCGGTAGGAGATCGAGTGTGCCGAAGAAGTCGGGTGCCTCGGCGAGACGTCCCCAGAAACGTCCTGGGCCGTAGCGACGCTCGAACTCCCTCGGCGGCACGCCTAGAACGCGCGCGGCACCACCGTCGAAATCGGCGAGCACGCCGTCGCAATCGAGGAACACAGTCGGCATCCGGGCGCTCACCTCGTCAGTCCGGGCGAGGCGCCGGACCCGGAACGACCGACACGGGCTTTTCGCCTCCGTCCACCGGGATACATCGCATAGGAGCGGAGGTTCCCGCGACATGTCTGAGCAGCACCTGGCCACCGAGCCGCATGTCGTGATCGTTGGAGCCGGGTTCGGCGGACTCGCCGCCGCCAAAGCGCTGGCTGGATCGTCGGTGCAGGTCACCATAATCGACAGCAACAACTACCATCTCTTCGTGCCGCTGCTCTACCAAGTGGCGACCGCCGCGCTCTCGCCGGCCGACATTGCCGAGCCCATCCGCCACATCCTGGCGCCCTATCCGAACATCCGGGTGGTCATGGGCCGGGTGACTGGGGTCGATATCGGGGCCAAGCGCGTCCACTTGGCGGAGGGTGATGCCATCGCCTACGACCGCCTCATCATCGCCACTGGCTCGACCAGCAGCTATTTCGGTCACGACGACTGGGCGCCCCACGCGCCCGCGCTGAAGAGCATCGAGGAGGCCCGGGCGATCCGGACGCGTGTGCTCGAGGCCTTCGAACGAGCCGAGTGGACGCAGGATGCGGCCGAGCGGAGGCGTCAGATGACCATCGTCGTGGTGGGCGGTGGGCCGACCGGAGTGGAGATGGCGGGGTCGATCGCCGAGCTGGCGCGCCACGCCCTGGCGCGCGATTTCCGCCGGATCGACCCGGCCGCGGCGCGGGTGATCCTGGTGGAGGCGGGCCCGCGCCTGCTCACCGCCTTTCCCGAGGCGCTCGCCTCCTACGCGCAACGCTCTCTCGAACGCCTGGGGGTGACGGTCACGACCGGCGTTCCCGTGGAGGCCATCGACGGCCGCGGCGTAACGATGGGCGGACGCCTCGTCCAGGCTGCAACGGTGATCTGGGGTGCGGGCGTGCGTGCCTCACCCGCCGCCTCCTGGCTCGGGATCTCGACGGACCGCAGCGGCCGGATCCCAGTCGCCGCAGACCTCTCGGTCGCCGGCGTTCCCGATGTCTACGCTCTGGGCGATACGGCGCTGTGCCGGGACGCGTCGGGCCAGCCTCTCCCGGGTCTGGCACAGGTTGCCCAGCAACAGGGCACGCATCTCGGCCGCGCGCTCCGCGAGAACCTGACCAGCGGGACGGTGCTGCCGCCTTTCGTCTTCCGCAACCGGGGCAATGCCGCCATCGTCGGCCGCCACGCAGCGATCTTCGATTTCGGCCGCGGCCGGCGTCTCAAGGGATTTGTCGCCTGGCTGCTCTGGGCTGCGGTGCACGTCGTGCTGCTCGTGGACTTCGCCCAGCGTTCCCGCGTCACCCTGCAATGGCTCTGGCGCTACCTGACCTACCGACGTGGCGCCCGTCTCATCACAGCTCCGGCGCAGTCGACTTCTGTCCGAGGCTGACGATGAGCTGCGCCGGCTCGAACCGCCGTCTGACCCCAAGAAGACATCTGAGCCGGTGCGCGCGGAGGACCGTTCAGGCTGGGAGACGCGCATCCGAGCATGACGCTCCTCTGCACCGCTGAGCTGCCAGTTGTGAACGTTCGCCGCGGACCAAGACTTATGGACCTCGATCCGGGCAGCCCAAAATCTGACGCTTGGCTCGCTTGAAGGTCACGCCTCACAGGTTGGCTGGATGCGAGGCGGCGACGGCGACCTGGAGCGAGACTGGCGCGAGTGGCCTCCGGTCGGTGATCTCTCGTGGTTGTCGGGACTGCCCGCATCAGCGAGCCACCCCGAACGAGGAGCTTGCAGGGCCGCTGCTGGTGGGGCCGCGGTTCGGAGGCTGGTCGATGCTCGGCTGGCGCGTGCCGACGCTCATGTCCTGGGCTCCTGCACCGGTGCCGGTAGCCGTACCGCCGCGGGTTTGACCGCCCGGCGGCCGGTGGCCTGCTCCGGTACCGGCTTCCTGGGCGCCAGCAGAGCCGCTCGGGGGAGAGCCGCCGTTGACGCCCGAGCCTGCAGCGCTGGGGCCGCCAAGCCCAGTCGATCCACCGCTCCCGCTGCTGCCTGTAGGCGACGAACTGCCACCAATCTGCGCCGCCCCACCCCCGCTCCCACTGCCCGGCATTGACCCACCTGCGCCCTGGCTCAGCGCTGGGAGCGGCAGAGCCAGCACACCCACGGCTATCGACGTGTTGAGGAGACTGCGGACCATAACCAGCCAATCAGAGGGTGTGACCGATGTCCCTGCCTGCGGTAGTGCCTGGCGCACCCGGTCTGCAACCTTGATCGAGAAGCTCCGCCATTCGCGTCACATAGGCTCCTGCCATCACGCGCACTTGGCTGATCACCCGCAGGGTCGCATCGCAAGCGCCATGGGTTCGGGCCTGGACCTCAAGATCCAGGAGTGCCTTGAACCGCGCCTCGTCCGGTCGGAGGTGCAAATCCTCGAGATCCGTGGCGAGGATCTCGATCATCCTCCGGACGAAACGGCAATGCGACGATGGCACTCCAAGCTCCATCGCTGAGGGTATAGGGCGACCGAAAGTGAGGTGCCGCAACAAAGGTGAAGCCGCGCGCAGAATGTTCTGATTGTTGACACGACGGCACTGGTCCAACGGGTCGGGCTCACGGGCAAGCATCTTTCGCTGGGGCATGGCCGCCAAACCCGACGCCAGCCTGCGGGGTTCCGGCGCGATCTGCGCTTTGGGATCACGTCACGACGGCCGCAGGTCGGACGGTGGATCAGAGCCTGTCGGTACCGGCAGGCGCAGAAATCACCAATCCGTAAGCACTAGTTCAATATTCTCGCGCAGGTTGCAGTCGGCCGCGGTGACTGGGTATCGGGCCTTGCAGCGAGACACATGATGACCCTGGCGCGCTTCTCGCCGAAGATCGGCACGACCCTGCAGATCCTCTTCGGGTCCATGACCGCCCTTGTCGTGGTCGCCGTCGGTGCGCCGATCCACGGCGAGGTGCGGAAGCTTCGTGAGAGCGCGCGCGTCACGCAGGTTGCGGAGGCCGGGTACGAGGTCTTCGTGGCCCTTCAGAACACGCGCACCCAGCGCGGGCCGACGCGCGTCGCTTTGGAAGCGAGCCCCCCTGCCTCCGAAGCCTTCCAGGGCATGCTGGTCGCGGCGCGCGCGAAGGCCGATCCCGCCACCGCGCGGGTCATCGCACTCTGCCGGACGGTCGATTGTACGAGCGGCCGCGCCGAGATCGCCTCAGGCCTGCCCGGGAGCGCCGAACGCTTCGCCGCGCTTCAGAAGGAGGCCGACGCGGCTCTGAAGGTCCCGCTCGACCAGCGGCGGACGGGCCTGAGCGGCCAGTACGCCACGGCTGCCACCGAGGTCATCGACAGGCTGGAGAAGATGTCGGTCGCCCTCGGCGAGGCGATCCGCATGGCCGACACCACCACGGCGGAGCTGATGGCCATCAAGCAGGCCGCGTGGCTCGCACGCGACGGCCTCGGATTGGAGCGCACCCTTCTGGCCGAGGCGCGCAGCCGGGGCGAACTCACGCCTGAGCTCGACCGCAGGATGGCCGATCTGCGCGGCCGGGCGCTCGTGAACAGATCCGTGCTCGACGAGCTTCTCGCGCGGCCCGGCGCCCCGGCGGAGCTGGTGGCCCTGGCCGGCACCGCCAAGGACGTCAGTTTCGGAAGCTACGAGCGTGTCCGCAAGGCCGCCTACGAGGATGCGGCCGCCAAGCGCCCGCCGAGCGTGCCCAACGACGAGCTCGACCGCCTCGGCAATGCCGGGCTCGACGCGCTGACGGCCATCTCGAACGCCGCGATGCGGATGGCCCGGGAGCACGCGCAGGCGCGCAACGAGGCTGCCCTGAGCACGCTGATCGGCGAGGTCGGCCTGCTCGCCGTCGCTCTCGTCCTGGCCCTGGTCGGACTCGTCGTCGTGCGGTGGCGGGTGACGCGGCCGATCACGGAGATGACCCGTGTGATGGGCAGCTTGGCCGGTGGTGACCTCGCCGTGGACGTCGCCGGTGCCCAGCGCCGCGACGAGATCGGCGAGATGGCCAAGGCCGTGCAGGTCTTCAAGGACGATCTGATCCGCATGAGAGCCCTGGAGGCGGAGTCGGCGCTCGCCCGCGCCTCCGCGGAGGAGCAGCGCAGAGCCACCTTGCGCGACATGGCCGGCCGGCTCGAGCAAGCCGTGGGCGGCATCGTCGGCATGGTGTCGTCCTCGGCCACCGAGCTGCAGGCCACGGCGCAGCAGATGACCGCGACCGCTGCCCAGACCGCCTCGCAGTCCACCACCGTTGCGGCGGCCGCCGAGGAGGCGGCCAGCAACGTCAACACGGTGGCCGCAGCCGCCGAGGAACTCGGCGCCTCGGTGCAGGAGATCAGCCGTCAGGTCGACGGCTCGGCCAGCCTCGCGCGGGTCGCCGTCTCGGAGGCCGATCAATCGGCCGCCCTGGTGCAGGAACTCAGCGGCGCGACCGCGCGCATCGGCGACGTCGTGACCCTCATCGCGCAGATTGCCAGCCAGACGAACCTGCTGGCGCTCAACGCCACGATCGAGGCGGCGCGCGCCGGCGAGGCCGGGCGCGGCTTCGCCGTGGTGGCCAGCGAGGTGAAGGAGTTGGCCAGCCAGACCGGCAGGGCGACCGAGGAGATCGGGCGGCAGATCGGACAGATCCAGGGCTCGACCGCGCGGGCCGTGCAGGCGATCGGCGGCATCTCCGCGCGGATCCGCGAGATCGCCGGTGTCGCGAACTCGATCGCCGCGGCGGTGGAGGAGCAGGGCGCGGCGACCCAGGAGATCGTGCGCAACGTCGCGCAGGCGGCGACCGGCACCGGGGAGGTGACGAGCAACATCGCCGGTGTGGCGCACGCCGTCGAGGAGACGGGCGCTGCCGCGAGCCAAGTGCTCGGCGCGGCCGGTGCGCTGTCGCGGCAGTCGGAGCAGCTCAGCGCCGAGGTCGGCCGCTTCCTCGCGACGGTGCGCGCGGCCTGAGGATCAGGCAAGTCGATCCCACTGCAGCAGGAGGGACCGCTTGCCGACAGGATGCGGACCTTTGTTCCCGCTCGCGCGAAGGTCCGCAGGTGGCGCAACGGAGACCTACAAGCTGGGCGGCTGCAGCGTCCGCTTCGGAGAAGCCACGAAAGGAAGCTAAGCGGCCGAGAAGAACGACAAGCAGGGATTGCACACTGGTCCATATTTATAGCAGAATTTCAACGACATAGGTGTTCGCGCTTTTGTTCCGGCCGGCGCGCCAGCAAAACCAAAGCCTTACAGGCGTTTTGCCGGCGCGAAGACCTGATAGATCCACTTTTGACCCAAAACACGTTTCGGGTATTTCTGGCTGTGGCTGGAGCCCCTGAGGCTTGTGCGACCCGCCCGATTTGTCACCCTCCATCCGAGTGAGAGGTCGTCCGATGCGGGTTCTGCTGGTGGGCTACGAGCCGGAGGTTGTCGACTTTTCGGACCCGGCGCTCCCGCCCGGACTCGACGCCGAGAAGATCCATCATGGGATCCGGGTGGCCTTGGAGAGCATGCGCGACCGCGGCTGGACGGCCGAGTCCTGCCTCATCCGGCCCGACGATCAAGCCGGCCCGGCCGTGAGGGAAAAGCTCGCCGCCGCCGCGTACGACTGCCTCGTGATCGGCGCGGGCATCCGCTCCTGGGCGCGCCACTTGGCAGTCTTCGAGGCCGTCCTCAACGCCGCCCGAGAGGCTGCGCCGTCAACCGCCATCGCCTTCAACACGCGCCCGCAGGACAGTGCGGAGGCGGTCGAGCGCGTGTGCCCCAAGGCCCCCATCAAAGGCTGATCGGGCGGCAAACCATAGAGCCCGAACTCGACGCGTTCGGCGCAGGCGGGAAAAGCACCTCTTCGGGTTGCACGGCCCGACGGCTCAGAGGCGCGCATCCGCGCGCGGCGCGAGCCTCAGAACCAGGGCCCCGGCCGCCATGCAGAGCAGCGAGCCGGCCAGCACACCGATCTTGGTCTCCGCTTCCAGATCGGGGCTGTCGGCGAAGGCGAGCAGGCCGATGAAGAGGCTCATGGTGAACCCGACACCGCACAGCAGCGCCACCCCGTAGACCTGCAGCCAGGTCGCGTGCGCCGGGCGCTGCGCCCAGCCCAGCTTGACGACCACCAGCACGAAGCCGAACACCCCGAGCTGCTTGCCGAGGAACAGGCCCAGCGCCACCCCGAGTGTCACCGGATCGAGCAGCATGCCCGGCGCGAACCCGGCCAGCGACACGCCCGCGTTGGCGAAGCCGAAGATCGGCAGGATCAGGAACGCCGACCAGGGATGGATGGCGTGTTCGAGGATGTGCAGCGGCGAGGTCGGATCGTCCGGCCGGCCGACGCTGAGGCGGAGCGGGATTGTCAGGGCGAGCAGCACGCCCGCGATCGTCGCGTGGACGCCCGACTTGAGCACGAACACCCACAGCACCGCGCCGAGCAGCAGGTAGGGCGAGAGCCGCGCCACTCCAGCCTTGTTCAGGCCGTAGAGGATTGCGAGCGTCACGGCCGCGCCGCCGAGCATCGGCAGCGACAGGTCGGCGGTGTAGAAGGCCGCGATGATGACCACCGCGCCGAGGTCGTCGATGATGGCGAGCGCGGTGAGGAACACCTTGAGCGAGACCGGCACGCGCGAGCCCAGCAGGGCCAGCACGCCGAGCGCGAAGGCGATGTCGGTGGCGGCCGGGATGGCCCAGCCGCGCAGCGTCTCCGGCGAGTGGCGGTTGACCGCAGCGTAGACCAGCGCCGGCATCAGCATGCCCCCGAGGGCCGCCACGCCGGGCAGGATGCGGTCCGGCCACGTGCGCAGACGCCCGTCCAGCAACTCCCGCTTGATCTCCAGGCCGACCAGCAGGAAGAACACCGCCATCAGCGCATCGTTGATCCAGTGCAGAACCGAGAGCGGGCCGAGATAGGCTTTCAGGACCGCGAAGTACCCGTCCGCCAGGGGCGAGTTGGCGACGACCAGCGCCAGCGCGGCGCTGGCCATCAGCACGAGGCCGCCGCTCGCCTCGTTGTGGAGCATGCTGCGCAGGGCGGAGAGCGGGCGGCGGATCGGCACGGGCGCCTGGACATTCATGTCGTCATCTGACCGGTTCGCGGAGGATGGTGCGGCGGCTGTCCGCCGAAGGACCGGCGCCGCTCATCGCGGCAGCCGCGCTCGTCGGCCGCACCCACGATGATGCCGAGCCTCACGAGGCAGGCCAGTCCTGGAAGGGCGGCGCGCACGAGGTCGGCGTTCGGACATCCGGTCGGCCGTCGCGGCCGGCAACCGGCGGCCCGACGCGGCGATGCTTCCTCGGATGGAACACGGGCACAGGTCTCCCCCGCTGGCGGCCCGACCAGCGGCAACGACCTGCAGGCCCCACCCCGGGGCCGCACACCTTGGACGCCCATATCACATCGATGGATGCGCGGCGCAACCGGCGGCGGCCCCTTGCCGGAGGGCAGGGCGCCCACGCGCCCGGAGCCTCTCAGTCGCGATGGTCGGGCAGCGTCAGGCCGAAATGCGCGACGAGGTCATCCACCTGGGCCGGGGAGAGGGCGCGGGGATTGAGGTTGCGCAGGAGGAGATAGAGCCGGGCCGTCTCCTCCAACTCCTCGGTGGCGAAGACCGCCCCCTCCAGGCTCTCGCCCGCCACCACCGGCCCGTGGTTGGCGAGCAGCACCGCGCTGTAGCGGCCGGCCAGCCCCCGGATCGCGTCAGCGACCGCCGGGTCGCCGGGCCGGAAATACGGCACCAGCGCCGTGCCGCCGGTGCGCATCAGGTAATAGGGCGTCAGCGGCGGCAGCACGGCCTTCGGGTCGATCTCGGGCAGCATCGAGACCGCGACCGCGTGGGTCGAGTGCAGGTGCACGATGGCCCGCGCTTCCCGGCGGCTCTGGTAGAGCGCGGTGTGGAGCGGGATCTCCTTGGTGGGCTTGTCGCCCGAGACGAGATTGCCCTGGGCGTCGAGCCTGGAGATCCGGGCCGGGTCGAGGAAGCCGAGCGAGGCGTTCGTCGGCGAGACCAGCCAGCCGCCGTCGTCGAGGCGCACCGAGATGTTGCCCGAGGAGCCCGGCGTCAGGCCGCGCTCGAACAGCGAGCGGCCGTAGCGGCAGATCTCCTCGCGGAGCCGGCTCTCGGATGCGCTCATGCGGTGGCTCCCTCGCTCAGTTCAAAGCCGAGATCGATCGTCCCGGGTGGGCCGCCCGCGCGCAAGTGCTCGGCCGCCGCGCGGCCGATGGCGAGGCGGGGCGTGCGCATGGTCGAGAGCGGCTGCGGCATCGCCGCGGTGATGTCGAGGGCGTGGCAGCCGAACAGGGCCACGCGCTCCGGCACGGCCCAGCCGCGGCCGAGGCAGGCGAAGTAGCCGCCGAGCGCCATGTCGTCGTTCGAGAAGTAGACCGCGTCGGTGTTCGGCACGCGCGCCATCAGCGCCTCCAGGGCGGCCCGGCCGGCCGCCGCCGAGGAGCGGTCGGACACCAGTTCGCGGGCGTGCAGGGCGAGGCCCGACTCGATGAGCCCCGCCTCGAAGCCGGCGAGCCGCTTGGCCGCCCGCAGGTCCCGGCCGAGATCGTGGCCCACATAGGCGATGCGCCGGTAGCCCCGACCGACGAGGTGGCGGGCGCTGGCATGCCCCACCGCCCAGTTCGAGAAGCCCACCACGATGTCGAGGCCCGGGCCGTCCGTGTCGATCATCTCGACGATCCGGATGCCGGCAGCCCGCAGCCGCGTCACCGTGAGTTCCGTGTGCTCCAGCCCCGTCAGCACCAGGGCGGCGGGGCGCCAGGACAGGAGCCCGGCGACCAGCGCCTCCTCGCGCTCCGGGTCGTAGTCGCTCACCCCGACCACGCTCTGGAAGCCGGCGCCGTCCAGCGCCCCGGTGAGGCCGCGCAGCAGGTCAGGGAACACGATGTTGGCGAGCGAGGGGATCACCACGCCGACGAGCTGCGAGCCCGCCGAATCGGCGTTGCCGGCGAGCGACCCGGCGAGCCGGTTCGGCACGTAGCCGAGCCGGGCGGCCACCTCCAGCACGCGCTCGCCCGCCCGCTTCGAGAACGAGCCTTGGCCGCGCAGCACGCGCGAGACCGTGCTCTCGCCGACGCCCGCCTCCCGGGCGACGTCGGCGATGGTCACGAGACGCCCCGGTGTCTGGTGGATGGTCACGCCTTGCCCCTCCGGCACCCGTCCGGCACGGCTCCGACATAACAAGCGGCCCGGTCCGTCACAACAGAATTGGCAGCGCTCCCAAAAATTGTTGGCAGCGCTGCCAATCCGATATACCTCTGGATCCGAGCACCGCCGTCAGAGCGGTCGCCACGATCGCCCCGCGCCATGGGGCCACTCCGAGCCTCGGGGCCACCCCGAGCATCGGGGCAGACAGGGAGAACGCCATGACCGTGCAGGCCGCAACGGTGCCGGGGGCCGCAAGCCCGCCACAGGATTTCGTCGAGCAGACCTACACGAAGGTGTTCTGGCGCCTCGTGCCGTTCCTGATGCTCTGCTACGTGATCGCCTACCTGGACCGGGTGAATGTCGGCTTCGCCAAGCTGCAGATGTCGCAGGAGCTGCAGTTCAGCGAGACGGTCTACGGGCTGGGCGCCGGCCTGTTCTTCATCGGTTATTTCCTGTTCGAGGTGCCCTCGAACGTGATCCTGCACCGGGTCGGCGCCCGGGTCTGGATCGCCCGGATCATGATCACCTGGGGTGTGATCTCCGGCGCCTTCATGTTCGTGAACTCGGCGACCTCGTTCTACATCATGCGCTTCCTGCTGGGGCTCGCCGAGGCCGGCTTCTACCCGGGCGTGATCCTCTACGTGACCTCGTGGTTCCCCGCGCACCGCCGCGCCCGGGTGATCGCGGTGTTCATGTCGGCGATCCCGGTGTCGGGCATCTTCGGCAACCCGCTCTCGGGCTGGATCATGGACGCCTTCAACGGCGCCTACGGCCTCTCGGGCTGGCAGTGGATGTTCCTGATCGAGGCGATCCCGGCCATCCTCGTGGGCGCAGCCGTGTTCCTCTACCTCGACAACAAGCCGTCGGACGCAGCTTGGCTGACGGAGGCCGAGAAGGCCGTGATCGAGCGCGACATCGCGGCCGAGAGGCAGGGCAAGACCGAGAGCCCGCACTCGATCGCCACCGTGTTCAGCAACGGCCGGATCTGGTTCATGAGCCTGATCTACTTCGCCTTCGTGACGGGCCAGTACGGCCTGACCTTCTGGATGCCGACGATCGTCAAGGCGTCCGGAATCCAGGGCAACCTCAACATCGGTCTGGTGAGCGCGATCCCGTTCCTGTTCGCGGTCTTCGTGATGATCCTGCTCGGCCGCAGCGCCGACCGGATGCGCGAGCGCCGCTGGCACCTGATCGTGCCGGCGCTTCTCGGCTCCATCGGCTTCATCGTGGCGGCCAGCACCGGCAACACCGTGATCGCGATCGCGGCGCTCTCGGTGGCGGCGGGCGGCGTGCTCACCTGCGCACCTCTGTTCTGGTCGCTGCCGACCGCGTTCCTCGCCGGCACGGGTGCGGCGGCCGGCATCGCGCTGATCAACTCGGTCGGCAACCTCGCGGGCTTCGCGGCACCCTTCGTGATCGGGGCGGTGCGCGACTCCACCGGCAGCACGGCCGGCGGCATGTACGCGCTCGCCGCGATGCTGGTGATCGGCGCGGTCTGCGTATTCGCGACGCCGAAGCGGCTGGTGAACCGGTAGCACGCGCGATCTCCCTCCCCCCTCTGCGGGGGAGGGTGGCCCCTGCGTCAGCAGGGGTCGGGAGAGGGGAGCCCGGGTTCAGGCTGAGGCGCGGCCTTCATGCAGGGCTGAGCCAGATTTTGCACCGTCGCTCCCCTCTCCCGACCCGGCCTGACGGCCGGCCCACCCTCCCCCGCAGAGGGGGGAGGGAAGAGGCGGCGGCCTTACCGCCCCGATCCCGAACAACCCAGGATCCCACACCATGAGCACCACTCAGACAGGCCGCGTCGCGGTGATCGGCCTCGGCTCGATGGGCGCCGGCATGGCGGCCTCGCTCCTGCGGGCGGGCTTTTCCGTCGCCGCCTGCGACGTGAACCCCGACGCGGTCGCCCGCTTCGAGGCGGCGGGCGGGCGCGGCGCCGCGAGCCCCGCGCAGGCGGCCGAAGGGGCGGATGTGGTGGTCTGCGTCGTGGTCAACGCCGCCCAGACCGAGGCCGTGCTGTTCGGATCCGAGGGAGCCGCCGAGACGATGCGGCCGGGCGCCGTCTTCGTCTCATCGGCCACCATGGACCCGGCGATCGCCCGCGCGCTCGCGGCGCGGCTCGAGGAGACCGGCCGGCACTACCTCGACGCGCCGATGAGCGGCGGCGCGGCCCGCGCGGCGGAGGGCGCCCTGACCTTCCTGGCCTCGGGCTCGGCCCAAGCCTTCGCGGCGGCCCGGCCCGCGCTCGACGCCATGGCGGGCCGGCTCTACGAGCTCGGCGACGCGGCCGGCCAGGGCGCGGCCTTCAAGATGATCAACCAGCTGCTCGCGGGCGTGCACATCGCCGCCGCCAGCGAGGCGATGAGCTTCGCCGCCAAGCAAGGTCTCGACCTCGCCCGGGTCTACGAGGTGATCACGGCCTCGGCCGGCAATTCCTGGATGTTCGAGAACCGGATGCCGCACGTGGTCGCGGGCGATTACAGCCCGAAGAGCGCGGTCGACATCTTCGTGAAGGATCTCGGCATCGTGCAGGACATGGCCCGGGCCGAGCGCTACCCCGTGCCGGTGGCGGCCGCCGCCCTCCAGATGTTCCTGGCGGCGTCGGGCGCCGGCATGGGCCGGGACGACGACGCCTCGGTGGCGCGAATCTACGCCCAGCTCTCGGGCGCGACCCTGCCCACGAAGGCCTGAGAGGAGCCATGCCGCGCTTTGCCGCCAACCTCACCCTGATGTTCAACGAGCACGCCTTCCTCGACCGCTTCGCCGCGGCCGCGGATGCGGGCTTCGACGCGGTCGAGTTCCTGTTCCCGTACGAGCATCCGCCGGAGGCGATCGCGGAGCGGCTCGCCCGCCACGGCCTGACCCAGGCCCTGTTCAACCTGCCGCCGGGCGACTTCGCGGCGGGCGAGCGGGGCATCGCGGCTCTCCCTGAGCGCTTCGACGAGCTGACGGCGGGCGTCGAGACGGCGCTCCGCTACGCCGAGGCCACGGGCGTCGCCCGCCTGCACCTGATGGCGGGCCTCGCCGATCCCCGCGACCCGCGGGCGCAGGACGCCTACCGCCGCGCCGTGACCTGGACGGCTGAGCGGCTCGCCGAGCGGGGCCTCGACCTCGTGCTGGAGCCGATCAACGCCCGCAACATGCCGGGCTACTTCCTCGACGACTTCGGCGCCGCCGCCGCGCTGATCCGCGAGCTGGCGCTGCCGAACCTGAGGCTCCAGTTCGACCTCTATCACTGCCAGATCATCCACGGGGACGTGACCATGCGGCTGCGCGCGCTGATGCCGCTGATCGGCCATGTCCAGACCGCGAGCGTGCCCGACCGGCACGAGCCCGGCAGCGGCGAGATGAACGACGCCCACCTCTTCGCCGAGCTCGACCGCCTCGGCTACGCCGGCTTCGTCGGCTGCGAGTACATCCCGGCAGCGGGCACCGTCGAAGGGCTCGGCTGGTTCCAATCCTACCGGGGAGCTGCCCGATGACCCTCGCCCTCGGCTGCGTGGCGGACGACTACACGGGCGCCTCGGACCTTGCCAACACCCTGACCAAGGCGGGCTTGCGCACCGTCCAGACCATCGGCATCCCGGCGGACGACCTCGCGCTGGGCGCGGTCGACGCCGTCGTCGTCGCCCTGAAGAGCCGCTCGATCGAGCCCGAGCGCGCGGTCGCCCTGTCGCGGGCCGCCGACGCGTGGCTGCGCGGGCGCGGCGCCGGCCACGTGATGTTCAAGATCTGCTCGACCTTCGACTCGACCGACCGGGGCAATATCGGCCCCGTCCTCGACGCGCTGCGGGCGGATGCCGGCGAGGCGATCGCCCTCGTCACGCCGGCCTTTCCGGAGACGGGGCGCAGCGTCTACCAGGGCCACCTCTTCGTGGGCGCCGTGCCCCTCGACGAGAGCCCGCTGAAGGACCACCCGCTGAACCCGATGCGGGACGCGAACCTCGTCCGGGTGCTGGCCCGCCAGAGCGCCGCCCCGGTGGGACTCGTGGACGTGGCGACCGTGGCGCGGGGTGAGGCGGCCGTGCGCGCCCGCCTCGACGCGCTGGCAGCGGAGGGGGCTGGCGCGGCCGTCGCCGACGCGATCTTCGAGACCGATCTCGAGACTCTCGGGCGCGCCGCGCTCGCGCACCGGGTCTCCTGCGGTGCCTCCGGCCTCGGCCTCGGCCTCGCCCGGGCACTGGCCCGGGCCGGTGCGCCGGATCCCGCCGCCGAGGTGCTGGCCGAGCCGGTCGGCGGGCTCGCCGCCTGCCTCGCGGGCAGCTGCTCGCGGGCGACGCTCGAGCAGATCGCGGCGGCGGAGGACCGGATGCCGGTGCTGCGCCTCGATCCCGAGCGCCTGCTCGCGGGCCCGGACGGCGTCGCCGAAGCCGTCGCCTGGGCGGGCGAGCGCGTCGGTGAGGGCCCGGTGCTGATCGCCAGCAGCGCCGACCCCGAGGCGGTCCGCGCCCTCCAGGCCCGCCACGGCGTCGAGGCCGCCGGCCACGCCATCGAGGGAGCGCTGGCCCGGCTCGCCGCGGCCTTGGTCGAGCGCGGCGTGCGCCGCCTCGTGGTGGCGGGCGGCGAGACCTCCGGTGCGGTGGTCGATCATCTGGGCCTGAAGGCCTTCCGGGTCGGGCCGGAGATCGCGGCGGGCGTGCCCGTGCTGCGCACGGTCGCGGGCACGCCGATGCTGCTCGCCCTCAAATCCGGCAATTTCGGCGGGCGCGACTTCTTCGCCCGCGCCCTCGACCTGATGCGCTGAGCGGAGACACGTCCATGCACGCCCTGATCCTCGGCGCCGCCGGCATGATCGGCCGGCGCCTCACCGCGGCCCTGGTCGCGGCCGGCCGCGTCGGCAACGACCCGCTCACCGGCCTCACCCTGGTCGACGTGGTGCGACCCGAGACTCCCGCGGGCTTCGCGGGCCCGGTCCGGGTCGAGGCCGCCGACCTCTCGGCACCCGGCGCCGCCGCGGCGGCGCTCAAGGAGCGCCCCGGCATCGTCTTCCACCTCGCGGCGGTGGTCTCGGGTGAGGCGGAGGCCGACATGGACCTCGGCTACCGGGTCAACCTCGACGGCACCCGCCTGCTCTTCGAGGCGATCCGGCACCTGAGCGAGGCGGAGGGCTACAGGCCGCGGGTGGTGTTCACCTCCTCGCTCGCGGTTTTCGGCCAGCCGCTGCCGCCGGTGATCGGCGACGACTTCATCCCGGCGCCCGCCTCCTCGTACGGCACGCAGAAGGCGATGGGCGAGTTGCTGCTCGCCGATTACAGCCGCCGCGGCTTCCTCGACGGGATCGGCCTGCGCCTGCCCACCATCTGCGTGCGGCCGGGCAAGCCCAACAAGGCGGCCTCCGGCTTCTTCTCCGGCATCATCCGCGAGCCGCTGGCCGGCCTTCCCGCCGTGCTGCCGGTGCCCGACACCGTGCGCCACTGGTTCGCGAGCCCCGGCGCCGCGACCGGCTTCCTGCTGCACGCGGCCGGGCTCGACCTCGCGGGCCTCGGCACCCGGCGGACGCTGACCATGCCGGGCGTCTCCGCGACGGTGGCCGAGGAGATCGAGGCCCTGCGCCGCGTGGCGGGCGAGGCCGCGGTCGGCCTGATCCGGCGCGAGCCGGACCCGGCCGTGATGCGCATCATCGAGACCTGGCCGGAGGCCTTCGACACCCGGGCGGCGCTGGCGCTCGGCTTCGCGGCGGACGCCTCCTTCGACGCGATCGTGGCCCAACACGTCGCAGAATCCGGCGCGGCCGGGATGCCCTCGCCCCGCGGCACGGCTTGAGTGCCCATCCGGCCCCGGCCCATCGATGGATCGGGCGGAGAGGCGGGGACTGCTGCGCAGGGGGAGGGCAGGTCGATCCCAGGACAGGTCGATCCCGATGAATTGATGCCCGCGAGCGCTGTAGGCCGGCGACACGCCGAGCATCCTGAGTTGTGCGCGGTCCCCGACGCCACTTAAGAACGGTCCCGCACGCGAGCCGGTCGGCCGGCCGCCGACGCCGTCAGGGACCCTCCATGCGACAACTCAGGATTGCACGCGCTCTTGCCACAGGCGTCGCGCTCGCACTCGCGGCGGGAGCCGCGTCCGCTCAGGAGGCCTCGACCGCCGAGCAGACGGTCGACGCGATGAACACGCTGTTCGGCAAGCATCCGGGCTTCCGGGCGAACCACGCCAAGGGCATCGTGGCCGAGGGCAGCTTCACGCCCTCGGCCGAGGCCGCCGGGATCAGCAAGGCCTCCCTGTTCCGGGGCCCGGCCGTGCCCGTGACGGTCCGGTTCTCGGACGCCACCGGCATTCCGACGATCCCGGATGGTTCGGCCAACGCGAACCCGCACGGGCTGGCGCTGAAGTTCAAGCTCGCCGACGGCGCCGAGATGGACGTCGTCGTCAACGCCCTCAAGTACTTCCCCGTCGCCACCGGCGAGGAGTTCCGCGACCTCCTGAAGGCGGTCGCCGCGAGCGGCCCGGACGCGCCCCGTCCGACGGCGCTCGAAACCTTCACCGCCGCCCACCCCGCCGCCGCCACGGCCGGCAAGACGGCCCCGACCCCGTCGAGCCTCGCCCGGCAGACCTACAACGGGGTGAACGCCTTCGTCTTCGTCGACAAGGACGGCAAGCGTCAGCCCTTCCGCTACCGCTTCGTCCCGGTCGAGGGCGAGGACATCCTGGCACCCGAGGAGGCCGCCAAGCGGGGACCGGACTACCTGATGCAGGAGATCGGCGCCCGCCTGGCGAAGCAGCCCGCCCGCTTCCGCGTCCTGGCCCAGCTCGCTCAGCCGGGCGACCCGACGAACGACGCCACCAAGCCCTGGCCCGATGACCGCCGCACGATCGACCTCGGCACCCTGACGATCGACAAGGCCGTGCCCGACAGCCGCGAGGCCGAGAAGGCGCTGCTGTTCATGCCGAACGCGCTCACGGACGGGATCGAGGTCTCGGACGACCCCCTGATCGACGCGCGCGTCCAGGCCTACGCGGTCTCGTTCGGTCGCCGCTCGCAGTAGGCCGGACCGCGGCGCCGGCCCATGGGCCCGGCGCCCGGCCTCAGCGCGCCGTGCCGGCGGCGGGCGCGGCGGACGAGCCGCCCCGCTCGGCGGCGGGCTTGTCGTCGGTGCGGCGGGCTCCACCGTCCCGGGTTGCCCCGGACCCGGTCAGCCCGCCCGCGCCCACGCTCTCGCCCGACGCGGCCGTGCCGCCCGCCTGGGCCGGCTTCGGGCCGCCGTCGGTCCGTTCCGCCGCCCCAGCCGCCCCGCCGGGGCCGGCGAGGAGGGTTGCCGCGAGCAGGATGGCGCGGATCTCTGCGTTCACGTGTCGTCTCCTCGGAGATCCCGCGGCCTGCGCGGATCGTCCTGTCGGTCAACCGGGGGCGTTCCGGAGCGTTCCCGCCTGACCCACCGCCCGGGAGGCTCCGCGGCGGGATCCGCGTGTGGCGAGGGCGTGTGGCGAGGGCCGGCGCTGAACCCCGCCCGGGCGCGAGGGTTGACCGGGGCAGGGGTGGATACCGCATGACGCAGGATGCCCAGGCCGACCGTATCGCCGCGCTCGGCGCCGAGCTCGCCGCGCTCAGGGCCGACAATGCGCGCCTGCGCCGGCTCCTCGACGCGCGCAGCGCCTCGGGCGAGCTCCGGCACCGCCAGCGCAACACCTTCGCGATGCTGCGCATGCTGATCCGCGCCTCCTCCGAGGCGGCCGGGGATCTGGAGGCCTACGTCTCGCACCTCGAGGACAGGCTCGACGCGGTCGCGCGCGTGCAGGCCGCGATCGACGTCTCGGGACATGTCGAGCTCGCGGACCTGATCGCGAGCGAGTTGCTGGCCTACACCGTGCGCGAGGGCGAGCAGGCGACGCTCGCGGGCCCGGCGGTCCGCCTGCAGCCGCAGGCCGCGCAGGTGCTGGCCCTGGCGGTGCATGAACTGGCCATCAACGCGATCGAGCACGGCTGCCTCGCGCGGCCCAGCGGCTGCCTGGACGTCCGCTGGAGCCACGACGCTGCCGGGGACGGCGCCCCGCTCACGTTCGTCTGGAAGGAGACGGGTGATCGCGGCCTCGCCGCGCCGGTCCGGCGCGGATTCGGCACGGAGGTGCTCACCGAGACGCTCGCCTACGAGCTGAAAGCCGTGGCCGCCCTGTCCTACGAGCCCGACGGGCTGCGCTGCACGATCCGCTTCCCGCTCCCGGAGCGGATAGGCTCGGTCCTGGCCGACGACGCGCCGGCCTGAGCGGCCTCAGCCGAACAGAGCCTCGGCGAGGCTGGCGAGATCGACCGGCTTGCTGCAGTGCCGGACCCCCGCGTAGCGGGCCGGAACCTCGACCGGGTCGTAGCCCGTCGCGAACACGAAGCGGACACCGCGCGCGGCCAGCGCGTCGGCCACGGGGAAGACCATCTCGCCCTGCAGGTTGATGTCGAGCACCGCCGCGTCGATGCGCGGAACCCTGTGGACCAGATCGAGCGCGTCCGGAACGTTGGAGGCCGGCCCGAGGGTGAGGGCGCCCTCCTGCTGAAGGCGGCGGCGCAGGTGCTTGACGATGAAGTAATCGTCCTCGACCAGCAGGACGGCGCGGCCCGCGAATGCGGCCAGGGCAGCAGTCACGGGCAGACCTCCTCGACGGCGCGTCTGTCGAGGGGCAGTTCGATCCGGCAACGCACGCCCCGCAGGTCCAGCTCGTAGCGCGTGCGCGCGCCCAGCGCAAAAGGGAGCGCCTCCTCGATCAGCTCGCGCCCGTAGCCGCGGCGGCCGGCCCGCCCGGCCTCCGCGCGGACCGGATCCGGCTCCGTCTCGACCCAGTCCATGACGAGCCAGCGCCGACCGTCGTCGGCCCCCTCGGCCGCGTCGATGCGGATGTGCCAGCCGACCGCGAGCGCGCCCCGCGCCGTCGCCAGCGCGCCGTACTTCCGGGCGTTGGTGGCCAGCTCGTGGATGGCGAGCGCCCGCAGCTCCATGCGCACCAGCGCCTCGATGGTGATGGGGGCCTCGGCCGAGCGCGACAGCAGCCCCTGCACGCGCGAGAGCGCGGCGAGGCGGTCCTCGAACTGTGCGGCGAAGGCCGCGCCGGGACCGGTCTGGGCGAGGGTCTCCTGCGCGATGCCGGTGACCACGGCGATCAGGTTGCGGGTGCGGTGCTGCAGCTCGGCGACCATCACCCGCTGCTGCTCCTGCAGGCTGCGCAGGTTGTCGATGTCCGTCGAGGTCCCGAGCCACTCCCGAATCGCGCCGTCCGCCTCCCGCACCGGAACGGCGCGGGCCTGGAACCAGCAGAAGCGCGCCTCGGCCGCGTTGCGCAGCCGGTACTCCACGTCGAGCACGCCGCGGCCGGCGGCCTCGGCCCAGGCCGCCCGCGCGGTCGCGGTCGTCCGGGTGGATCGGCCCCAGCCAGCCCAGGCCGCGGCTCTCCGCCTCGGCCTGCCCCGTATAGGCGGTCCATTGCGGGCTCGCCCAGGTCCACTGCCCCGCGCCCACGGCGCGCCAGACGAGCTGGGGGACGCCCTCGATCAGGGCGCGGTGGCGCGCCTCGCTCTCGCGCAGGGCCGCCTCGGTCCGCTTGCGCGCGGTGATGTCGAGGGCGGTGCCGATCACCCGGACGCAGCGCCCGCCCTCGAACAGGCCCCGGCCCTTGGCGGCGACCCAGCGCACCACCCCGTCCTCACGGCCCACCGTGCGGTACTCCACGTCGTAGACCGCCCGCCGCGCCGGATCGGCTGCCGCCGCGTAGGCCGCGCTCGTCGCCTCACGGTCCTCCGGGTGCAGTCCCGCGTAGTAGTCCGCCATCGAGACCGCAGCGTCAGGCGCGATGCCGAACATCGCCTTCACCCGCGCCGGCCAGAACAGCCGGTCGTTGACCACGTCCACGTCCCAGAGGCCGACCTCCGCCGCCTCCGTCGCCAGACGCAGCTGCTCCTCGCTCTCCCGCAGCCGCGCCTCGGCGGCCCGGCGCTCGCGCTCGGCCGCGACGCGCTCGGTGGTCTCCGCCAGGACGCAGAGCACGCCCGCCGCCCGGCCGCCCTCGTCGAGCACCGGCGCGTAGTCGAGGTCCAGCCAGACCTGCTCGGGACGCCCGTTCCGGAAGAGCGTGAGCTCCTGGTCCTTGTAGGAGAGCGTGCCGCCGGCCAGGCAGACCTTCATCACGTTGTCGTTGAACGCGGCGACCTCCGGCCAGCCCGCCCGGACCTCGGAGCCCAGGAGCCGGGGGTGACGGCCGGCCGCGAAGACCGAGTAGGCGTCGTTGTAGATCATGGTGCCGGCCTCGCCCCACAGCATGACCATGGGCACCGGCGAGCGCAGCAGGAGCGCGGTCGCCGTCCTGAGGCTCTGCGGCCACGCCTCGATCGAACCGAGCGGCGTGCCGGACCAGTCCCGCGACGCCATCAGCCGGCCGCAGGCGCCGCCGGCCAGCAGGCTGTCCACGAAGGCGCGCACCGGATCATCGACCATGCTCGGGCCCTCACGGCGAGGCTTTCCGATCCGCGAGGCGGGGAGGGGCCTTATAGTGCGCCCCGCGGGCGCCGGTCACGCCCGGTTGAGCCGGAGGACGAGCTGGTCGGCGAACTTGGCCGCGGCGACCGACAGCGAGCGCCCGCGCAGCTGCGCCAGGACCAGCGTCATCGGGGTGAGGTCGCGCGCGTCGATCGGTCGGCTGTGCAGGCGCGGATCCTTCGGGATGCCGCTGGGGATCTGCAGGCTGACCACGTCCTCCCGCAGGGTGAGGTTGCGCAGGAACTCGAGCGAGCCCGATTCGACCGCCGGCCGCAGCTCGACGCCGCGGCGCGCCAGGGCCTGCTCGATGTGGTGGCGGATGGCGAGCGAGTGGTCGGGCAGCGCCAGGGCGTGGGCGAGGCAGTCGCGCAGCCGCACCGGCCCCGTCTCGGCCGCGAGCGCGTGGCCCCGGCGCATCAATGCGCACAGGGTCTGGTGGCCGGAATAGAGGAGGTGCAGCTCCGCCGAGGGCGGCGGCTGCAGGATCAGGGCGAGGTCCGCCTCGAACGCCCCCAGGGCGGTCACCGCCTGCGCGTGGTCGCGGACCCGCACGGCGAAGCCGACCTGGGGAAACCGGGCGCGGTAGGCCTCGATCTCCTCCGGCACCACCTGCGTGACGAAGGCCTGACTGCAGGCCAGGGCCACGTGCCCCCGCCGCACCCCCGACAGGTCGGCGATCTGCGAGCGCACCCGGTCGAGATCCGCTATCTGGTCGCGGATGTGGCGGGCGAACAGCTCGCCGGCCGCGTTGAGCCGCATGCCCTGCGGCAGGCGCTCGAAGATCGGCGTGCCGAGCTCGTATTCGAGGTCCTGGATCTGCCGCGTCAGCGCCGACGGCGTCAGGTTCAGCCGCTCAGCCGCGCGCCGGATCGAGCCAGCGCGGGCGACCTCGGCGACATAGGTGACGGTGCGCAGGTGCCTCACGCGCGGCCCTCCGGCTGCCGTTGTCCAAAATGCAACGGCACGCTCGGAAAATAGCACTTCCTCGCAACAAGGGGCAGGCCTAGCGTCGCGGCCATCGGGACTCTCGAGGAGCCGTTCGATGATCCGCCGCCGCACTCTCCTGGCCGGTCTCGGGGCCGGCCTCGCCCTCGCCCCCCTGCCGGGTGGCCGCCTGTCGGGCGCCCGCGCGCAGGGCGCGCCCACGACGATCCGGATGGGATCGCTCAAGCTGATCCACTCGATCGCACCGAGCTTCTACGAGCGCTTCACCCCCGAGGGCGTGCGCGTGGAGGTCGTGCCCTTCGAGAGCCCCACCGAGTGCAAGAACGCCGTCGTCACCAAGTCGGTGGATTTCGGCACCTTCGGCATCGCCGCCGCGACGCTGGGCGCGGCCGCGGGCGAGCCGATCACGGTGATCGCCTCGACCTGCAACCGCGGCATGGCGGTGATCGCCCGGAAGGATTCCGACATCCGCGCGATCCGGGACCTGCGCGGCAAGCGCGTCGCGATCTGGCCGGGCAGCACCCAGGAGGTCTTCGTCCTGGAGCGGATGCGCATGGAGGGCCTCTCGGTGAAGGACATCACGCCCGTGCGGGTCTCCTTCTCGGAGATGCACATCGCGCTGGCCCGCGGCGACGTCGACGCCTATGTGGGCGCCGAGCCGGGCCCGGGCGTCAGCCTCGCCTCGGGCGTGGGGCAGCTCGTCGAGTATCCCTACGGCACCGAGATGGGCGCCCTGAACATGGTGTTCGGGGCCCACCGCGACACGCTGTCCGAGCGGCCGGACCTCGTGCGGACCATGCTGGAGATCCACCGCAAGGCCACGGATTTCGCGGCCGGCGACCGCGAGGCGATGATCGCCATGGCGGTGGCCAAGCTCGGCCAGAAGCGCGAGGCGCTGGAACGCTCCGCCCCGAACGTCGAGCTGACCTGGCGCCTCGGGCCGGACGAGGTCCGGCAGGCCGGGGCCTACGCGCGGCAGATGCTGGCGCTCAAGCAGATCAAGCGCCTGCCCGAGCCGGGCTTCATCGACACCCGCTTCGTCGACGCGATGGGGCGGGCGTGAGCACCGGAACCGAGGCCGGCGCGCTTCCGGCCGCGATGCCGGTGCCGGCCTCCGCGGCGGAACGGGCCCGGGCCGGGCTCGCCCGCCTGCGCGCTCCGGCGCTGGCCTGCCTCGTGCCGGCCGCGCTCGTCGCGGTCTGGCAGGTCACCACCGCGGGCCGGCCCTACAGCCTGATCCCGCCGCCCGCCGAGGTCTGGGCGCAGCTGCGCGACCTCGCGGTGGGCGGCGTCAACGACGACGCCTTCAGCGGGACCCTGTGGACGCATCTGGCCGCCTCGCTGGAGCGCGTCTACGGCGGCTTCGCGCTGGCCGCGGCCGCCGCCCTGCCGCTCGGCCTGCTGATCGGCCGCGTCCCGCTGATCCGGGCGCTGCTCGATCCCGTCCTGCAGGTCCTGCGCCCCGTCCCGGTCACCGCCTGGCTGCCGCTGGCCATGATCCTGTTCGGCCTGGGGCCGCGCTCGGCCTTCTTCCTGGTGTTCCTCGGGGCGTTCTACCCGATCCTGGTCAACACCGTGTTCGGGGTGCGCTCGGTGGAGCCGCGCCTGTTCGAAGCCGCCGCGATGCTGGGCTGCACCGGGCCGGCGCAGTTCGTCCGGGTCGTGCTGCCGGCCGCCCTGCCGTCGATCTTCACCGGCCTGCGGCTGGGGCTGGGCTTCGCCTGGGTGGTGATCGTGGTCGGCGAGATGACCGGCGTCCAGACCGGGCTCGGCGCCATCATCATGGAGGCGCGCCAGCTCTCGCGCACCGAGATCGTGATCTGCGGCATGGCGGTGATCGGGGTCGCGGGCTTCGTCTCCGACTGGCTGGTCATGCAGCTCGGCCGCCGGCTGCTCGCCTGGAGCCCGAACCATGGCTGATCCCACGATCCCGATCCTCGACATGCGCGCGGTCTCGAAGACCTACGCGGCGGGCGGGCGCAGGACCGAGGCCCTGCGCGAGGCGAACCTCACGGTCGCGCGCGGGGAATTCGTCTGCCTGCTCGGCGCCTCGGGCTGCGGGAAGTCGACGCTGCTGCGCGTGGCCGCCGGCTTCGAGACGCCGAGTTCCGGCCAGGCGCTGATGTGGGGCACGCCCATCGCCGGCCCCGGGCCGAGCCGGGGCATGGTGTTCCAGGATTACGGCCTGTTCCCGTGGCTGAGCGTGCGCGACAATATCGGCTTCGGGCCGCGGGCGCGCGGGCGGCCCGCCGCGGAGGTGCGCGACGTCGCCGAGCGCTACATCGCGCTCGTCGGCCTCCAGGCCTTCGCCGAGGCCTATCCGCACCAGCTCTCGGGCGGGATGAAGCAGCGGGTCGCCATCGCCCGGGTGCTCGCCAACGAGGCCGAGGTGGTGCTGATGGACGAGCCCTTCGGGGCGCTGGACGCCATGACACGGGAGCGCCTGCAGGACGAGTTGCTCGACCTCTGGTCCCGCACCGGGCTGACGATCCTCTTCGTCACCCACGCGATCGAGGAGGCGATCTTCCTGGCCGACCGCATCGTGATGATGTCGCCCGGTCCCGGCCGGATCGAGGCGGTGCACGACATCGACCTGCCGCGGCGGCGCGACGTGTCGAGCCCGGCCTTCAACGATCTGCGCCGCATGCTGGCCGCGCAGCTCCACAGCCACCACGCCCCGCGCGCGGCCGCGTGACCGGCACCGCGCCGGGCGGCCCGCGGCCGCCCGGGAACCGCCGCGTCGCCTGACGCCCGCCCCGGCCCGAGACGAGGAGCCGCCGTGCCCCCCTTCCCGACGATCCCGCTCCTGCACGCCGCCTACGCGGCGGGCCTCGACCCGCGCGCGGTCGTAGCCGAGGCCTATCGGCGGCTCGCCGCGGTCGACGATCCCGGCATCTTCCTCGCGCTGGTACCCGAGGCCGAGGCGCGGGCCGCCGCGGCGGCGCTCCCGCCCTTCGATCCCGCCGCGATGCCGCTCTGGGGCGTGCCCTTCGCGGTGAAGGACAACATCGACGTGGCCGGCCTGCCGACCACCGCCGCCTGCCCGGACTTCGCCTACAGCCCCGCCGAGACCGCGCCCGCGGTGGTCCGCCTCCTCGCGGCCGGGGCGATCCTCGTCGGCAAGACCAATCTCGACCAGTTCGCCACCGGGCTCGTCGGCCTGCGCACGCCCTATCCGGCCCCGCGCAACGCCGTCGATCCGGCCTACGTGCCGGGGGGCTCCAGCAGCGGCTCGGCCGTCGCGGTCGCGCACGGGATCGTCGCCTTCGCGCTTGGGACCGACACCGCGGGCTCGGGGCGGGTGCCGGCGGCGCTCAACAACGTCGTCGGGCTCAAGCCCTCCCTCGGGGCGGTCTCCAGCCGCGGCATGCTGCCGGCCTGCCGCACCCTCGACACGCTCTCGGTCTTCGCCGGCACCGTCGCCGACGCCGACGCGGCCTTCCGCGTCATGCTGGGCTACGACGGTGCCGATCCGTGGTCGCGGGCGCTGCCGGTGCCGCCCGCGCCCGCCGGGCTGCCCCCGGGCCTGCGCCTGGGCCTGCCGGACGCGGCGGGCCTGCGCTTCGGCGGCGACCCGCTCTCGGAGGCGGCCTTCGCGGCGACGCGGGCCGATCTCGAAGCCATCGCCGGCCCGGCCGTGCCGGTCGACATGGGCCCGATGTTCCGCGTCGCGGGCCTGCTCTACGACGGGCCGTGGGTCGCCGAGCGCTACGCGGCGATCCGTCCGGTGATGGAGACGCGCCCGGAGATCCTGCACCCGACGACGCGGGCGGTGATCGGCACCGCCGGGCGCCACAGCGCGGCCGACGCCTTCGCGGGCCTCTACGGCCTGACGGAGCTGCGCCGGGCCGCCGACGCTGTCTGGGACCGCATCGACGTTCTGGCGGTTCCGACCTACCCGCGCCCGCAGACCTGCGCGGCCGTGGCGGCCGACCCGATCGGGCCGAACAGCGAGCTCGGGACCTACACCAACTTCGTCAACCTGCTCGACTGGTGCGCCCTCGCGGTTCCGGGGCGGCCCCGCGCCGACGGCTTCCCCGCCGGGATCACGCTGCTCGCGCCGCGCGGTCGCGACGGCCTGCTCGCCGCCCTGGGCGCGCGCCTGCACGCGGCGGCGGGCCCGCGGATCGGCGCCGGGACGGTGACGGTGCCGGTGCCGGAAACGGGCCCGGCCCGGGCCGGGCCCGGCGAGATCGAGCTGGCGGTCGTCGGCGCGCATCTGTCGGGGCTGCCCCTGAACCCCGCGCTGACGGCGTGCGGCGCCCGGTATCTGCGCAGCGCGACGACCGCGGCGGAGTATCGCCTCTACGCACTTCCAGGCGGTCCGCCGCAGCGCCCGGGCCTCCTGCGCGTGGCTGCGGGCGAGGGGGGCTGCATCGACACCGAGGTGTGGGCGCTGCCGCCGGCCGCCTTCGGCGCCTTCGTGGCCGAGATCCCGGCCCCGCTCGGCATCGGCACCCTGCGGCTCGCCGACGGGACGGCACCGAAGGGCTTCCTGGTCGAGGCGGCCGGCCTCGCGGGTGCCCTCGACATCACGCAGTCCGGCGGCTGGCGCAGCTATCTCGCCGGCCGCGGAGCGGCCTAGGGCAGGTCCCGATCGCGCTGCGATCGGGACCCGTGCCGGGATCGCGTCGTCACGGCCTCAGCGGCACGCCCTTCGTGGTGAAGCGCGGCCCGCCGCCCGGGCGCCGCGCGGGCCGCGGCCGGCCACCGGGCTTGCCGGCACCCGGGCCCGTCCCCGGCGGCTGCGAGAACGGCACGAGCTGGTCCGGCCGCGGCCCGATGAGATCGGCGCGGCCCATGTCCCGCAGCGCCTCGCGCAGCAGCGGCCAGTTCTCGGGGTCGTGGTAGCGCAGGAAGGCCTTGTGCAGCCGCCGCTGCCGCAGCCCCTTGATCGCCTCGACCGGCTCGGCTCCGCCCCGCCGCACGCCTTTCAGCGTGTTGACCTCGGTGTGGTACATGGCCGTGGCGGTGGCCATGGGCGAGGGCAGGAAGGTCTGGACCTGATCGGCCCGGTAGTTGTTCTTCTTCAGCCAGAGCGCGAGGTGCATCATGTCCTCGTCGGTCGTGCCGGGATGGGCCGCGATGAAGTACGGGATCAGGTAGTACTTCTTGCCCGCCTCCTTGGCGGCGGCGTCGAACATCTCCTTGAACCGGTCGTAGGTGCCGATTCCCGGCTTCATCATCTTGTCGAGGGGCCCGCGCTCGGTGTGCTCGGGCGCGATCTTCAGGCGCCCGCCGACATGGTGGGTCACGAGCTCCTTGACGTATTCGGGGCTGCGGACCGCGAGGTCGTAGCGAACGCCCGAGGCCACCATCACCTTCTTGACGCCCTTCACCTCGCGGACCTTGCGGTAGAGCCGGATCAGGTCGTCGTGCGAGGTGTTGAGGTTCGGGCAGATGTCCGGGAAGACGCAGGAGGGCAGCCGGCAGGCCGCCTCGATCTTCGGGTCCTTGCAGGCCATCCGGTACATGTTGGCGGTCGGCCCGCCGACATCCGAGATCACCCCGGTGAAGCCCGGCGTCTTGTCGCGGATCCGCTCGATCTCGCGCAGGATCGAGCCCTCCGAGCGGTTCTGGATGACGCGGCCCTCGTGCTCGGTGATCGAGCAGAAGGTGCAGCCGCCGAAGCAGCCGCGCATGATCGTCACCGAGAACTTGATCATGTCCCAGGCGGGGATCTTCGCGTCGCCGTAGGACGGATGGGGGGCGCGGGCGTAGGGCAGGTCGTAGACCGCGTCCATCTCGTCGCTGGTCAGCGGGATCGGCGGCGGATTCAGCCAGAGGTCGCGGTCGCCGTGGCGCTGGACGAGCGGGCGCGCGTTGCCGGGATTGGCCTCCCGGTGAAGCACGCGCGAGGCGCGGGCATAGGCCTCCTTGTCGTCCTTGACCACGTCGTAGGCGGGCAGCCGGATCACCGTGTCGCCGGGTTTCCGGGCGGCGGCCTCGTCGGTCGAATCGAGGTCGTCGGCGGGCAGCTCGGTGTAGTGCTCGGGCACGCGGCGGAACAGGGCGACGCCCCGGATGGAATCCAGTTCGTGCGGCGCCTCGCCGGCGGCCATGCGGTTGGCCACCTCGACCACGGCGCGCTCGGCATTGCCGTAGATGAGCAGATCCGCCTTGGCGTCCGCCAGGATCGAGCGGCGCACCTTGTCGGACCAGTAATCGTAGTGGGCGATGCGGCGCAGCGAGGCCTCGATGCCGCCGAGCACGACCGGCACGTCCTTGTAGGCCTCGCGGCAGCGCTGCGTGTAGACGATGGTGCAGCGGTCCGGCCGCTTTCCGCCCTCGCCGCCGGCCGTGTAGGCGTCGTCGTGGCGCAACCGGCGGTCCGCCGTGTAGCGGTTCACCATCGAATCGAGGTTGCCGCCGGTGACGCCAAAGAACAGTTTTGGCCGGCCGAGCGCCCGGAACGGCTCCGCCGACTGCCAGTCGGGCTGCGCGATGATGCCGACCCGGAACCCCTGCGCTTCGAGCAGCCGGCCGATGATGGCCATGCCGAAGCTCGGATGATCCACGTAGGCGTCGCCCGTCACCAGCACGATGTCGCAGGCGTCCCAGCCGAGCGCCGCCATCTCGGCGCGGCTCATCGGCAGGAACGGCGCCGCCTGCCCGGCAGACGGCTTGCGGGCGACGGGAGCCAGGGGTCGATCGGCGGAAGCTCGGAGTTCCATGGGTCCATGCATAATCTGCCCGGCCCGCGAGCTCAACGAACGGCAGGGCAGGGCGGGGTCGCGGCGGGGTCAAGGCGGCCCGGCCTCACGTCCACCTATCGTTCGAAGGTGGCGTGACGGAGACTATTTCCCAGCGCTGCGACAGGGGGCGGGGCGGCCCGTCCGGTCCAAGGGATGGGGATACCATCTGTCAGCCAATTTCGGGCATCGGTGGCCGCCTCCGATCGACCAACCCCGTATGGAAGAGCCGACGCCACGATGCGAACGATCGTTTATGCCGATGGAGGATGCGACCCCAATCCCGGGCCTGGGGGTTGGGGTGTCGTCGTTGCGGCCCCGGACGGCACGGTCGAGCTGTGCGGCGGAGAGCCTGGCTCCACGACCAACAACCGCATGGAACTCACGGCCGCGATCAAGGGGCTCGAGCATTTCCCGGCCGGTGCCGCGATCGAGATGCGATGCGACAGCCAGTACGTCGTCAAATCGGTGACCGAGTGGATGCGCGGCTGGAAGGCGAAGGGCTGGCGCACGACGACGGGGGACGTGAAGAACGTCGACCTCATGAAGCGCCTCGACGCATTGAACGCGGCACGCGACGTGAAATGGACCTGGGTCCGGGGCCATGCGGGCGACCGCCTCAACGAGCGCGCCGACGCTCTCGTGCACCGGGGCCGTCGCGAGGCGAAGCTTGGCAAGCTCGAGTCGCGGAACAGTTCTGCGCCCATACCCGCCCCTGACGCCGCACCCGCTCCGCCGGCCCAGGGCGCCGTCATGCGCGTCGATCTTGCGCTGGGGCTCCAAGTCAGCCGGGCCGCGAAGGCTGCGGGTGTCACGCCCGACGCCCTGATCGACGACGCGATCCGCTTCTACCTCGAGCTCGGGCCTGACGCGGTTGCGCGCCTGCGATCAGGCCGGGCCTAGCGGCCGAACCTCTCGCGGCGACGCCCGGCCGCCTGCCCGGTCCGGGCCTCGGTCCATGCGTTCGCAGGTCAGGCACCGAGAGGTTCGCCTCCGGGCAAGCAGCGGCCCACTGGCCAGGCTTGTCCGGAAGACTGCCCCGTAGGACTACTCCAAGTCGCGAGGGGCTGATCCGCCGTCGGCAAAATCGAGCTCAGGTCCCCGTGCGCCCTGGCCGCGCGTGCGGACCGAGTCCTTCTCGTTGCAGGGCTACGGTCCGCAGCGTTGGCGCGAGCCTGTTGACGGCGGCCTCCGCGGCAACGCCGATAAGAGTCCCCGCCAGCACGTCGCCGGGGAAATGCGCGCCCCGAACAACCTGCGCAACGATGACGCCGGCCGCGGCGCCATATGCGGGCCCCTTCATCTCCGGATAGGCGCGAGCGGTGGCACACGCGACGGCCGCACTCAGTGCAGAATGACCCGAGGGGAAGGACTGCCACGGCCCAACGCCCGTCCCTGGCCAGCCTCGCGCGTAGAACCCTTCATCCATGAGGACGTTCGGCCGGGTCCGGTGCACCGTCCGCTTCAGGCTCGTCTTCACGACGCTGGCTAAGATGCCAGCCTGCAGCATGTGCCGACCCGCCTCGGCAAGCCGGCGATCACGCGCGATCGCACCCCAAGCCAAGGTGCCGACAGAGAGGGCGAGCAGTGACTGCCAGCTTCCCACCTCGCTAGCCCGTGCGAGAGCGCGCACTGCAGGATGATCCTTTGCGCGAGCGAGCCTGAGCCCAGCCGCGACATCCGCAGCTTCGACGCGATTGCCGGGGTTGGCAGCGGTGGCGTGAGGCGGTCGGGTGGGAGAACGTGCAAGCATGGCCGTAAACGCACAGCCATCGGCAATCGTTCGAGGTCGCCCAACGTATGGCGTTGGCCGCAGCAGCGGGCCACGTCCGTCAGCAGGCGCCGATCCCGGCCGCCCTTGCCTGCGGACCGGCTTGCACGAAGCCTCGGGCGCAGTGTCACCCTCGGCGCATCCCTCGAGGTCCGTTTCACGCTATGGTTGTTGAGCATACCGGCCAGTACAACGAGCCGGAGGGGAGGAAAGACCATGCGGACCGGTCTGGCTATCGCCGGCGCGCTCGGATGCGTGCTTGGATATGCGCTCTGCGCCGTGCCCGCACAGGCGCGCATCACGGGCATCGACATCTCCGCCGTCGAGCCTTTCGCGGATGGCGCGGAGTTCGGGGCTGCCGGCGCCTACGAGCGCGTGATCGGGACAGCCCGCGGCGAACTCGATCCGGCCGACCCGGCGAATGCCGGCATCGCCGACATCGCCCTGGCGCCCCGCAACGCCCGCGGGATGGTCGAGTACAGGACCGACCTGTTCATCCTGCGGCCGAAGGATCCCGCCCGCGGCAGCGGCACGCTGCTGTTCGAGGTGCTGAACCGCGGCCGCAAGTTCCTGTTCAACTGGGTGCTCGACGCCCCCGCCCAGGCGGCGCAGGCCGTCAACGACCCGCGCAGCGCCGCGGATGCCGGGACCGGCCTCGTCCTGCGCCGCGGCGACACGGTCGTCTGGTCGGGCTGGGAGGCGGACGCGCTGCGCCAGCAGGGCGGCATGGCGATCGACGTGCCGGTGGCCTCCCGCAACGGCAAGCCGATCGTCGAGACCGTGCGGGACGAGCTCGTCAGCGCGACGCGCGGGCCGCCGGAGGCGCCGTTCTACCTCACCTTCAAGGCCGCCAGCCAGGACAAGGCCGCCGCGCAGCTGACCGTCCGGCGCCGGGAGGCGGATCCGCCCCGGCCGGTGCCGCCGGAGGCGTGGCACTACGCGACGCCGCGGCAGCTCGAATTGCTGCCGAAGGGCACCAAGCCGCTGCCCGGCTCGATCTACCAGTTCACCTACGAGGCCACCGAGCCGAAGGTGCTCGGCATCGGCTTCGCCGCGACGCGCGACGTCGTGGCCTATCTGCGCGGTGACGCGGCCGGCGGGTCGAACCCGGCCGGCGGCGCGATCCGGCATGCCGTGGCGCTCGGCATCTCGCAGAGCGGGCGCTACCTGCGCGACTTCATCTACCAGGGCTTCAACCGCGACGAGGCCGGCCGCCGGGTCTTCGACGGCGTGCTCTCGCACATCGCCGGCATCGGCGGCGTCTTCCTCAACGCCCGGTTCGGCCAACCCTCCCGGACGAACACGCAGCACGAGGACCACCTCTACCCGGAGAACGCCTTCCCGTTCTCGGCAGCCCGCCAGCACGACCCCGTCACGGGGCGAACGGGCGCGCTCCTGCGCGGCGACGGATTCGACCCGCTCCTGATCGAGGTGAACACCGGCACCGAGTACTGGCAGAAGGGCGCCTCGCTGCTGACGACCGATCCTGCCGGCCGCACCGACGTGCCGCTGCCCGACACGGCGCGGGCCTTCCTGGTCTCGAGCGGGTTCCACTACGGCCGGGCCGGCCTGACCGCCAACAAGGGGCCGTGCGCGAACACGCGCAGCACCCTGAACCCGGCCCCGGCCGTGCGGGCGCTTCTCGTCGCACTCGAGGAGTGGGTGAAGGACGGGAAGGCCCCGCCGGACAGCCGCGTCCCCCGTCTGTCCGACGGCACACTGGTGGAGGCGGCCGAGACCGGCTTCCCCTTCATGATCGGCGTGCCGGTGCCCACGGCGCCGAACACGATCGCGCGGTTCAGCACCTACGTCGATCCGCATCCGGAGGGTGGACCGCAGTACCGGCCGCTCGTGCCGCGGGTCGATGCCGACGGCAACGAAGCGGCGGGCATCCGCCTGCCGGCGGTCGCGGCCCCGCGCGCCACGTACACGGGCTGGAACCTGTACGCCGACCCGTTCCCGGCCGGCGCTCTGTGCGACCGCGAGGGCAGCCAGCTTCCGTTCGCGCCGACCCGGGCCGAGCGAGAGGCCGGCGGCGATCCGCGCCCGTCGCTCGAGGAGCGCTACACCAGCGCCGATGCCTACGTTGCAGCCGTCACGAAGTCGGTCGACGCACTCGTGGCCGATCGGCTCCTTCTCCGCGAGGACGGGGATCGGCTGATCGCATCGGCGCGCGACGAGGCTTCGCGCTAGCCATGCATGACCGATCTGCCCGCTGCAGACTTCGGCCGCGTCACGGACGGGGCGGCAGTGCGCGGGTCTGATCGTGGTGTGTGCAATCGCGATCGCGTCGGGTTGCCACGGCTGTGTCGATCACCGGCCGGGCGAGCGTCAAAGACGGCGACACCCCGGTCATCCGAGACGCCCGTATCCGCCAGCACGGCATCGACACTCCGGAAAACGCGCGGATCTGCCAGAACAAGGCAGGGCGGGACTATCGTTGCGGGCAGGTCGCGGCGCTGGCATTCGCCGATCACATCGGCGAGGCCACCGTCACCTGCGAACCGCGCGACACCGATCCGTTCGGGCGCACCGTCGCCGTTTGCCAGAAGGGGGCTGAGGATTCGAACGCCGGGATGGTGTCGCAGGCTCACGCCATCGCCTACCGGCGCTACAGCACAGATTACGTCTCGCAGAAGTAGGCTGCCCGCGCGGCCCGGCGCGGGGGATACGGGCCAGCATCGCTGGAGAGCCCTCCGCTGAGCCCCGAAGCGCAGCGAGGTGCCGCCCACGACATCCGACCCCGATCCAGCGCCCTCGCTCCCGGGTCATGCGCCTGGGCAATCCGCGACCATAACGAGACCGACCCAGATTGCTACCTCAGGGCGAACATCGATCACGCATTGATCGGTAAAATTGTTAACCGTGATGCTTCAGAACTTAATCCCGGTAGCTGCAAGAAATTTCGCAATACTGGCTGCCTCGTGAGGTCCCCCGTGTCCATCCAGGCCTTGTCCATCCGCACGAAGCTGGTTGCGGCGTTTTCCGTTCTGACCATTTTGGTTGTGGGTGTAGGCCTTCTCGGCACCGTTGGCACCCAGCGGATGCGCGACCGTGCACTCGATATCGAGACGAACTGGCTTCCCAGCTTGCGGGTTCTGGGCGAGATCGACACACTGACAGCTCGAACCTCTGGTTCTATGCTGAGGCACACGCAGGCGACGGACCCGGCCCTGCTCGCCAGCATCGAGAAGGACACGGAGCGCTTCGGCAAGAAGCTCGCAGAGAAGAAGGCGCTCTATGAGCCGATGATCGCCTCAGCGGAGGAGCAGGCGCTTTACGAGGCTTTCTCGCGAGAGTACCGCAGCTTCGAGGCTGTTCGTGACGCCGTCCTGGAATTGTCCCGCAAAGGTTTGAAGGCGCAAGCATTCGAACTTTACGAGACCAAAGGCATCATTCCTCGACGGGCTGCCTCTGCAGCGCTCGATAAGCTGATGACCCTCAACAATGAGGGTGCCGCAAAAGCTCAAGCCGACAGCAAGGCGGTGTTTGAGAGCACGCGAATCTCGGGCCTCCTCGCTATTGCCCTTGGGCTGGCCCTCTCCGTCCTCGGAGCCACCTTCATCATTCGGGGCGTGACCCGTGGCATCGCCTCCGTGGTGCAGCCGATGCAGGCCCTGGCAGGCGGCGATCTAACGGTCACGATCCCGCATCAAGGCAATCGTACGGAGATGGGTGTCATTGCCGATGCCGTTCAGGTCTTCAAAGAGGGTCTGATCCGAATGAAGGCTCTCGAGGAGGAGACCGCGCTCGCTCGTGCATCGGCCGAGGAGCAGCGTAAGGCCGGCATGCGCCAGATGGCCGACCGGTTCGAACAGGCTGTCGGCGGCATCGTCGGCATGGTCTCGTCGTCTGCGACCGAGTTGCAGGCTACGGCACAGCAGATGACGAGCACAGCAGGCCAGACCGCGGCTCAATCGAGCCACGTCGCGGCTGCGGCCGAGGAGGCTGCGCAGAACGTCAGCACCGTCGCGGCCGCCGCGGAGGAGCTGAGTTCGTCGGTGCAGGAGATCGGCCGTCAAGTCGACGGCTCGGCCAGCTTGGCTCAACTCGCGGTCAACGAGGCTGGCCAGACGGCGGCCTTGGTTCAGGAGCTGAGCGGATCAGTTGCCAAGATCGGCGACGTAGTCACGATGATCTCGACCATTGCCGGTCAGACCAACCTGTTGGCGCTCAACGCCACGATCGAGGCGGCGCGGGCTGGCGAGGCGGGCCGGGGCTTCGCCGTGGTCGCGAGCGAGGTGAAGGAGCTGGCCAACCAGACGGCGCGGGCCACGGATGAGATCTCAAACCAGATTGCCCGGATCCAGGGCTCTACCGGTCAGGCCGTGCAGGCGATCGGCAGCATCGCAGCGCGCATTCAAGAAATCAGCGGCGTCGCTACGTTGATCGCTGCTGCCGTCGAAGAGCAGGGGTCGGCCACGCAGGAGATCGTGCGCAACGTGGCCCACGCGGCGAGCGGCACCTCCGAGGTGACGAACAATATCGCGAGCGTGGCTGGTGCGGCTGAGGAGACGGGTGCCGCTGCGTCCCAAGTCCTGGGAGCTGCCTCCGAGCTGTCGCGTCAGTCCGAGCACCTCTCGGCCGAGGTCACCAACTTCCTGGCGACCGTGCGCGCCGCCTAGCCGCGGCGTCGCCTGCGGGCGTGCATGTCAGACGCGTTGCGACCCCGCCCACTCGAGGCGGAGGTCGTCGCATGCTGCCGTCGCGCTGGTCTCAAGCGCGCACCGCAGCCGGCAGTGCGCGGCGCAAAGCAACTCGATCCGGGTCCGCGCAGGAGCGCTCACTGTCGACTGACGTCGCCAGCGCGAGCATGATGGCGTTCCGACCAAAAGGCGAGGGGGTCGCTATGGAACGCAGGCGACGCACCGGCGCGAACAAAACGTCCAGTTCGTGATCTCCGGAAGTTTATCGGTGCTCGTCCGCGTTCGCGGAAGGACCAGCGACAGAGCAGCAGAGGCACGCTGGGCCGGCCGGCGCCGCAATCTGTGATGGGGCGGAAGCCGCACCGCTCACGTTCAACAGGAGGCCAAGCGAGAGCGGGGTGATCATGACAGCTGGCGACGCTCCGGACACGTTTGCGGTGCTTTTGGTTGAGGACGAGTCGCTCCAGATGATGGCGGCAGCAGGCGCCCTGCGGGATGCGGGTCTGCGGGTCGTCGAGGCACCAACGGTCGAGGCTGCCACCTCGGCGCTCGCAGCCGAACCGGAGTTGCGCGTTCTGGTCGCCGACATCGATCTCGGCGGGGAGCCGCTTACAGGGCTGATGCTGGCAAAGGCCGCAGCGGCGCGCTGGCCGGATATCGATGTGCTGATCGTATCTGGCGTGATGAATCCCGAAACCGAGGCCCTGCCGGCAGGTGCTCGCTTTCTGAAAAAGCCGTTTGAGCCCGAAGCGTTGGTCGATGCGGTCTGCGGCCTGGTCGAGGCGCGAGCTGCTGGCCGCCTCGCACCGGACGGATCCATGACCGATTGAAGATCGAGGTCGAGCAGACTGAACGATTTGACCCGATCGGGCGTTGGGGGTCCCCAGGTCTAAGGATCCAAGGATTGCGCGATGTGGAGCTGGCGGATCATGGATCGGGCCCCCCGTGACGGCCGCTGGATCATCGCCATCAACCGGCGCGAGCCTGACCGCCGAGCCGTCATTCGCTGGGATCCGGGGAGCTTCGGAGAGGGTGAGCCCTGGCGTGTCGCGTCTTGCGATCACGGATACGCATCGGATGCCTTCACGGATTGGATGCCGTTTCCGCCCTGGCCCAACCCAGGCGAAGACGGCGCGAGCCAGCGCGAAGCGTCAGCCACATCAGGCGTCGACAGCCGCTAGCGGGTTGGGGCCCGGCGGCTGCGAGCCGTTGATGGCCCTACGGGTTGCCTAGCAGCCGGCGCGGTGCCGTCGCGAGGGCCACCGCTCCCGCCAAGCCGAGAAGCGCGGCGCCAGCAACGCCTGCCACCAGGAGGTCGCGCTCGCGGCTCGTCCAGAATGCGTGCCGGGTCGTCCGCATCCGGCTCGAGAACCGCCCATCGACCGCAGCATCCCCAGGCGCCGGCTCGAACAGGTTGCCGGCTCGATCCGGCTTCTCCGCGTCCTCGAGCTGCGCATCCCACATCGAAGCCGCCTTCCGGTCGGCGAGCGCTGGCGCGACCGCCTGGGCGGCAGCCATCATGACGGAGGTCCGCCCGACCCACACCTCCCGCCGGGGGTGCTCAACCGCGTAGAGGATCGCCTCGGCACACAGCCGGGGATCGAACACCGGATCCGGCGCATACTGCCCGCGGCCGGTGCGCGTCCGGGACCAGCCGAACTGCGGGGTGTTCACGGCAGGCAGGTAGACGACGCTCAGCGAGACATCCACGCGATCGTGGATCAGCTCGCAGCGCAGCGCGTCGGTGAAGCCCGAGACGGCGAACTTGGCCCCGCAGTAGGCGGCCTGCAGCGGCGCCGCTCGGATGCCGAGGCCGGACGAGACCTGGATGATCGCACCGCGGTTGCGCGGCTTCATGTGCCGGAGGGCGGCGAGCGTGCCGTAGACCTGGCTCAGGTAGGTGGTCTCGGTGACCCGTCGGTACTCCTCCGGGCTGATCTGATCGGCCGGGCTCACAACGGTCGACATCGCGTTGTTGACCCAAGCCCGGATCAGACCGAACTCAGCCTCGATCCGTGCCGCCGCGGCATCTACGGCCGCCGCGTCCGCGACATCCGCTGAGATCGCCAGCACCGGCCGGCCATGCTCGGCCAGCAGCTTCTCAGCTTGGCGCAGGCGCCTCTCGTCCCGGGCGATCACCGCGACGCTCCACCCCCGGGCGGCAAACAGCTGCGCTGTCGCCAGCCCGATCCCAGCCGTCCCGCCGGTCACAACCGCGACCCGTGCCATGCTCACCCTCCTCGCTCACTCCGCGTGAACGGGCGTAACGAGGCCGGGTTGCGCAACAGGGCGAAGCGCCTCGATCGTCCCGGCAGTGCGCGTGGGTCTTGCGTTTCACCCAGCCCCATACCCGCCTCTGGCATTGATGGTGGCTGCATCGACGACTGTGCCTGTCAGGCCAGCAGGTGCTGGCCACCGGGCGGACGCGTTGGGTACGTTTCCGGGAGCATGCCTTGCGAGACGAAGCCAAGCACCGTACGACGTGAGCACCGGCGCATGACTGGATCACATGGACCGTCACGCCCTCGCAGGCCGGCCCGAGCCTCTCTTCGCTTCCGGTCGATCATGCTGCCCCACAAGCAGCCGGACGTTACCTTCACCCAACGATCGCCTGCGAGAGACGGAGGATCCCATGAGCACTGGTACCGTGAAGTGGTTCAACGAGACCAAGGGCTACGGCTTTATCCAGCCTGATGACGGCGGTAAGGACGTCTTCGTCCACATCTCCGCGGTCGAGCGGTCTGGCATGCGCAATCTGATCGAGGGGCAGAAGATCTCCTACGACGTCGAGGCTGACCGCCGCTCCGGCAAGGAGAGCGCTGCCAATCTAAAGGCGGTCTGAGACTTGGAAGCGAGCGGCCTGCATCTGGGCCGCTCGTCACACCACGCCCGTCCCCCGGTATGCTCGCCTCCAGCGCATCAGGGGCCGCATATGGCCAAGCATACCGCAGAACGGCCGATCCTCGTCCAAGATCTTGGCTTGGACCTATCATTCACGCACCTGTAAGCGCAGAGTGTCCGCATCGCCGGATGATCTATCCCTGGGCTCCGGCGCCTGAGGGCTCTGCGCCCCCGCCCATGACCTCACGGATGGGCGATGGCTGACCTTGCGAAGTTTCCCGACAGGCCGCGGAGCCTTTCGCCAGCCTACAAGCTTCATCGGTTTGCCCCGGACGGCGCTCTCCAAGACACGGTATCTGTCCCGGCCCACAGCGAAGCCGAGGCGAAGCGCCGTGCTCGTGAACTCACACAAGGGCTGAGGGCCGAGTTGTGGTGGGGCGGGCAGTTGCTGGAGCACTTCGCGGCCGCAGACCATCCCGTCGCAACCTCGATCAGGCTACTGGGCGACGCGGCGAGCACGCCGGACGCCGATGTGTGACCCGGCCAACCTGCTCTTCGGTCCCGATGAGGTCGGCGCCCCGGCGGTGGCCTCGAACCTCAGCACGGTCTCTGCGGCACGTCCTGGTTGCCCGGGTTCAGCAGGATGGCTGTATCCCCGGACACCCTCCACACCGGCAACGATCCCTCGCGGACGAACATGGCGAACGCTTCGGTCGCCTCCCATCGTTCGAAGGCTTGCTCCCCATCGACGGCGCGGCCCACGATGCAGGCCCCCTCGCGGGCGGCGGCGGCCGGCGACGACTTTTCCAGGGCGAAGATGACCCCCGACCGATCCGGTCTGAGTTCATCGGGCAAAGCGCCGATCCTCCGCCACAGACAGTACCACCGGGCGCACGCGTCCGGGCGCTCAGGGTAGATGGTGCACGTGACACCGGTGCTGTGGTTGCACAGGGTGCCTGCCGGCTTGGCGAGCGCTTCAATCTCCAAGACGCGGCAACAGACCGTGCATCGCCCGCACGACCGGCCTGGGACGAGCGCGTCAGCAGACTGCGAGCGTGTCATTCAGCATCCGGTCGATGTGGCCCGATCCGCCGCGGGTGCCGGCCTGCAGGATGGATCTGATGGTGCGCCTGAACGCCGAGGCTTGGACATCTCGCATGATCCATGGCCGAACACTCTGGGACCTTGTGTCTGCCGAGCGCATCGCCATCGAGGATGTCGGTTCGACGCGTGCTTCTCGCTCGATTCGGCCGCCGCAGTGACGCGCTACGCGTCACCCCAGCAGTTGGCGACGTCGAGTGGCGCACACGCCCCCTCGCAGCGCAGCGTGGTCCGCTCAGTCCTCCTGCGGGCAAGGCCGACTTGGCGCTAATCTTCGTCGTCATCCTCGACGTCAACTAAGCCGTCAGCGTTGTCGTCGTCATCTTCGATGAGCGTAGCATCGTCGTCCACATCATCCGTATTGGCGTCATCCTCGACACCCAGATCATCGTCGCTTTCGATGTCCTTCCCGCCCGTATCCGCTTCCTCGGCATCCGCCTCATCCAGCGACACGAGTTCGGCACCTTCCGTCTCAGGCTCATCCTCTTCCGTCTCGGGACCTTTGCGGGAGAAGGCCGGCGCCGGCCGGCGAGCGTGCGATGCCATCGCGACGATGGGCACAACCTCACCCGTATAGGGCGAGATGATGGGGTCGCGATTGAGGTCGTAGAACTTCCTGCCCGTGGTCGGGCAGATCCGCTTGGTCCCGCGCTCGGAATGATCCACGCAAACCTCGTCGTAACATCGTTGCAACGCATGGGATGCGCTTGCCTACCGGGCAGTGTCAATCGTCAGGTTCGGTCGCGAGGAGCGGACGTAGCGGCTCGGATCAGCCGCAGGAACCACGGAACAGGTCGCCCGTCGCCCGCGGCGGCCGGAACAGCGTGCGCCTCCATCTGTGCCGATGCCTGGGCGCGTGTGTGGAGCATGTGGCACCGCCGGCAGACAGCCATCAGGTTCGCGTCGGAATCGGCGGCGGTGTCGTGGTTGCGGCGAGCGGTCGCCAGCACCACCCGCGCGGTCCTCACTACCCCGAGCACGCCGTCATCGCCGCAGGTTAGGCAGACGAGAAGCCTGCTGGCCGCTCGTACCGGATGCAGCGCAGGCATATAGCCGAGCTTGAGCCTCGGCCGTTCGCCGTCCCCAGACGATCGGGACGCCCGGGGCCAGGGCCGGCCGATGTCGTGCCGATCCGCGCGCAACCGCTCCCCGCGTCGCCCGTTGTTCGGCACGAGCGATACGGAGACGGCTAATGAAACGGATGACGGTCTCCGCGCTGGCGCTGGGTTCCGCCGACCCGGAGAGGATTGGATACGCGCCGACCAAGTCAATCAGAGGCTCGCAGATGCAGGTTATACCAGCATCACCGAACTGGAGGCCGAGGACGGCCACTGGGAAGGCGAGGGAATCAAGAACGGTGTGACGATCGAGTTCCACGTCGATCCCAACACAGGAGCGATCGCGAACGAGAAGCCGGATAGGGGCTGACTGCCCCCCTCGGAGGCCCGGCATCGATGGAGGGCCAGCCGGGCATGAAGTGGCGGAAGGGTACGGCGTTTCTCATCAGGGTGCGGCAGAAGCGCGAGGCTGTGCGGGCCTGGGCCGTCCTCGCTGCCTCCCGGAATGCGGCCTTGGAAGGGGTTCGCGCCCTGGCAGTCGAGGGCAGGCAGGTCGGAATCACGGGCTCTCTCGCACGGGACTTGGTCCGTCGCCTATGTCTCGAACCCGGCGAGGTCCGACTCGTCCGAGTCGCATTGTTCGAATGTCTCGCAGAGGGGGCGCTGAATGCTGGGTTGGTTTCGGGCGATGATGCCGCGCGAGGACCGCTTCTTCGACCTGTTTGCCCGCCACTCCCAAACCCTGATCGCAGGGGCCGAGGCGCTCCAGGGGGTCTTGCAGGGTGGCGAGGACGTCCCGCGCTACTGTCAGGTCATCGTCGACCGGGAACACGAGGCGGACGCGATCACCGCCGAGGTGCTGCTCGCCGTGCGACGCAGCTTCATCACGCCGTTCGACCGCGGTGACATCAAGGACCTGATCCAATCGATGGACGACGCCATCGACCAGATGAACAAGACCGTGAAGACCATCGCGCTCTACGAGGTACGCAGCTTCGAGCCGTTGATGCAGGAGATGGGCGAGACCGTGCTCGAGGCCGCACGGCTCACCGCTGAGGCGGTACCGCTTCTCAACGCGGTCGGAACCCATGCGTCCCGCATCAGCGCGCTGACGGAGACGATCACCCGCGTCGAGGGCCGCTCGGACGCCCTGCAGGAGCGTGGCCTCAAGGCCCTCTACCAGGCGCACCGCAAGGACGGCGGCGATGGCGACACCATGGCCTACATCATCGGTGCCGAGATCTACGGGCACTTGGAGGACGTCGTCGACCGCTTCGAGGACGTCGCCAACGAGATCAGCGGCATCGTGATCGAGAACGTGTGATCCGCATGGACGCCGTCTCGCTCGCGCTCCCCGCTCTGGCCGGCCTCATCGCGGTCGCGCTGTTCTTCGACTTCCTCAACGGTCTGCACGATGCGGCGAACTCCATCGCCACCATCGTGTCGACCCGTGTGCTGCGGCCACAATACGCGGTCCTCTGGGCCGCCTTCTTCAACTTCATCGCGTTCCTGTTCTTCGGCCTGCACGTCGCGCAGACGCTCGGCACCGGCATCGTCGATGCGGGCATCATCGATCCTCAGGTGATCCTGAGCGCGCTGGTGGGCGCCATCGCGTGGAACATCGCCACCTGGGTGCTCGGCATCCCGTCGAGCAGTTCACATGCGCTGGTCGGGGGCCTCGTCGGGGCCGGCATGGCGAAGGCGGGCCTCGACGTGGTGGTCTGGGCCGGCCTGTTGAAGACGGTCGCCGCCATCGTGCTCTCGCCGCTCCTCGGCTTCCTGCTGGCGCTCCTGCTCGTCCTCATCGTGTCCTGGACCTGTCGGCGGGCGACGCCCTTCGCGGTCGATCGGAGCTTCCGGGTCCTGCAATTCGCCTCGGCCTCGCTCTACTCCCTCGGGCACGGGGGCAACGATGCGCAGAAGACCATGGGGATCATCGCGGTGCTGCTCTACTCGCAGGGCCATCTGGGCGGCACGTTCCACGTGCCGCTCTGGGTGGTGCTGGCCTGTCAGTCGGCGATGGCGCTCGGCACCTTGTTCGGCGGCTGGCGCATCGTGCACACGATGGGCTCGAAGATCACCCGGCTGAACCCGATGCAGGGCTTCTGCGCCGAGACCGGGGGCGCGATGACGCTGTTCCTGGCGACATGGCTCGGGGTGCCGGTCTCGACCACGCACACGATAACGGGCGCGATCGTCGGCGTTGGCGCCGCCCGGCGGACCTCGGCGGTGCGCTGGGGCGTGGCCGGCAACATCGTGATCGCCTGGGTGGTGACGCTTCCTGCAGCGGGTCTCATCGCAGCAATCTGCTACGCGCTGACTGCGCTGCTTCTCTGACTGTGTCGTCCTCTTCGGCGATCTGGCCGCGCAGGAGAGCTTCATGGGAATCGAGCCTGGGCCAGCGCCAACATCATTCCACACCAGGCCGAGGGTCGTCGAAGGGGAGGCCGCCATCTCGAGCGCCCCGAAGCCGCCTCTTCTCACCATGCTCGGGCATCGAGACGATGCTCGCTGCGGCGGGCACGTGGCTGGCTCCCACAGCCGCGAGCCCGCGCGCGATGACGCCCTGAGATGGCGCCTTCCCCGGGCCCACGTCGATGCGCCGGGTTAGCACCCGCTCGGCGCAAGGCGCGGTCAGCCGGTCTTCCGACCGCGTTCCTTCGGCTCGCCATCCTCGGCCATCCCGCCCGGGCGTCTGAGGCCGATAGCCTTGGCCAGTGCGGAGCGCTGGGCCGCGTAGTTCGCCGCCACCATAGGGTAGTCCTTGGGCAGCTCGTAGCGCCCTCGATAGCCTTTGGGATCGAGCCCGTGGGCCGCGAGGTGGCGCTTGAGGGTCTTGTAGGGCCTGCCGTCGATGAAGGAGATCAAAGCGTCCGGGGTGATGGATTTCCTGATCTGAGCCGGCGTCGGCTTCTCGACGGGTGTTGCGCTCTCGGCCGATGCAACAGCCCCTAGCCCGCATAGGGCGAGATGCACGTTCGCGATCAGGGATGGCATCTCAGCGGCGGGAACGGAATTGTTCGACACGTAGGCCGAGACAATCCCGCCGGTGAGTTCGAGCAGCGCCGATCCCTGGCCGTGGTGGAAATTCATCGATGGTTACCCTGGATGCTCCTCGTTGCGCGCGGTCGCGTTGTCCCCGGAGCGGGAAGGGACGAAGCTGGGACACCGGGAGTCTGAGACTATCTCAGCCCGGGGCGGGCTTGGGAGCGAGGCGCCGCATCATCGTTCGCCCGATGGCCCACATCAGCATCTCGGAATGGTGCCGGAGGGAGGTGTCCCCATCCTCTTGGATGGCACCCTGCGCCGCGATCGCGTGGTTCGCGGCCCGGACCAGCGGGCTCGACGTGCAACTGCCCGCTTGGGGAAGACGCTCGCCGGCAGACGCTTCCGTCATCTCGTCGATCGACACCTCGCCGCGCCCGACGAGCGTCGCGATGCAGTGCCCGGCTTCGTCTCGCACGTGGACTCCGATCAGGGCTGAGCCGCCCCGGCGCAGGTCGTGCGCGAGCAGAGAGCCGAGCGCACGTCGAACGTGACGGCGCGCGGCATCCAGGTCCGCCAGTTCGTGGCCCTCATCGTCGCGGACGGTCCCGCCATCCTCGATATCGAAATAGAAGCGCGGCACGCGTCCTCCGTCCGTCGTTGCGGGCACCTCTATTCCCGCTGTCGATGGGCCATATTAGCCAGCAGGCAGGGTGCGGGATCGGCTTCCTCGGAATGGATTCTCGGCCGCACGAGAAGGCGTCATGCGAAAAATCTTTACGACGGTCGGCCTCCACCCTCGCGACCGCTTCGACTACTGGATGAGCGTCATCCGCCGAGACATCATCGAGAACGATGCTGTCCCGGCCCGGAGGAGAGCTTTCAGGGCGGAACTTCGCGCCGGCGCGATCGGCGGGATCAAGCTTGCGCTCGCACGCAGTTCGGAGCTTCGGATCTCGCACACGAAGCGCCACAGCGGCCAGCCCAGCGACGAGCAGCTCTTCGTCTTCATGCCCCTGTCGGGAACGAAGACCCTCCGTCAGAATGGTCGGCAGGCCGTGCTGGAGCCCGGGCAAGTCGCGCTGGTCGACCCGCGGCTGCCGCACGAGGGATGCTTCTCCGAGGATTCCGAGGTCCTCACGGTGATCCTGGAGCGACGGGCGCTGGAGAGCCGCCTCGGGGCGATCCACGACCTGACGGCGCGTCCGCTCACCTCGGGCACCGCCGAGGGGAGGCTGGCGGCCGGATATCTGGCAATGCTGCCCCCTCAGGCCGGCCGATTGCGTTCGGCGGCCGAGGACATGGTCGAGACGCACCTGCTCGACCTCCTCGCGCTCGCGTTGGGCAAGGCCGCGGAACGGCGGGTATCGCCCGGCTCTTCGACCCGCTCGCTTGTCCGCATGAGGCTGCACGCGGCGATCGAGGAGATGTTGGCCGACCCCGGCCTGGACACGGAAGCGGTCGCGGCCGCCGCCGGCGTGAGCACGCGCCACGCCAACGCCATCCTGGCCGATGAGGACACGTCGCTGGGCCGGCTCATCCAGGCCCGGCGCCTCGCCCGCTGTCGGGACGCGCTTGAGGACCCGAGCCAGATGCACCGGACGGTGAGCGAGATCGCCTACGGCTGGGGGTTCTCAGACATGACGCATTTCGGCCGTCGCTTCAGGGCCGCCTACGGAATATTGCCCAGCGCGTGCCGTCGGCAGGCGCGCGCCCGGAGCTGAGAGCAGCGCCGAGCCCGGACCGTCGTCCCGGGCATGGGGGTGAGGCGCAGACGCGTTCCCCACGGGTCCGCCACGAGGAGCGCGTCCCCGTCCTCGACCAGGGGCAGGCCGCCATCCCACCAGCACGTCCGCGCAGCCATCAGGATCGGCGCCTCGGCGCGCAGCTCGACCTCGGCGAGGCCGGTTCGTCGCGCCGTCGCGCACGGGGGCGCCGCGGCTGTTCCAGACGTTGCAGGCCAGCTGGTGATGATAGCCGCCGGCGCCGAGGAACAGGGCACCCGGATAGCGACACATGACGTCGAAGCCGAGGAGACCCGTGTCGAAGCGTTCGGCGCGATAGAGATCCGGCAACGAGGCGTCGGCCAATCGGCAGGCTCCTGGCTTGGGGCGCGGCGGTCGAACAGCCGGACCGGGCATGTGGCGCGGGTCCATTCACCAGCGGGCGAGAACCATTATCGTGGCGAGCGCCGCCGCGGCAGCGACGCAGCTCGCGATCACGAGGGGCGTGCCGAATTCCCCAAGCCAGCCTGCCGAGTCCAGCACCGGCAGCATGACGGCGATGGCCGTCGCCCGCGCGGCGATGATCCTCATCGAACCGGCCTGAGGTCGTCGATAATCCTCCGGATGTTCGCCGACCTCATCGGCTTCCACGTTGACGCGCACAGGCGCGTCGCCGCGGCCAACGAGGCGGTGCGCGTTCGCCAGGGGTGTTCTCGCGGCAAGCGCCGATCGCGTGATGGCTCTCTCGGCGAAGGACCGCATCGATGCCCCGTCGCAGGAACAGACCGCGCGCCGCAAAGCTTGGACTGGAACGCCAGCAGGCCGCCGCCGAATGGCGGCCAGATCGGCATCATGGTATTCCAATGACCCGCGAGAGACTTGCCGGCCCGGTTAGCCATCGCGCTTCGGGACGGAGCACACGATGAGCAAGGCCGCGTCGGCCTCGACCCTGGCGACCCTCGCGACCGCCCGGGCCGGCAGGGCTCAACGCCGGCTCGCGGTCGCCGTCAGCCTCGCCTTCGGGGCTGTCACGCTCGCGCTGCTGCCGGTGGCCGGCCGCCCGATTCCGTCGATGCCGGGCTTCGTGCCCGTCTACCAATCGGCGCTGATCGTGGTCTATGGCCTGACCACCTACCTGTTCCTCGCCCAGTACCGCCGCATCCGCTCGATCCCGCTGCTCGTCCTTGGGAGCGGCAGCCTGTACGTCACGCTGGTCGTCCTCCTGCAGATGCTCTCGTTCCCGAACGTCCTCGCGCAGGGACGCCTCGTCGGTGACGGCCCCGACACCACGACGTGGCTCTGGACCTTCTGGCACCTCGGTCCGCCGCTCTTCGCGCTGCCCTACGCCGTCATGGACGGGCACCAGCGCCCTCTGCGCGCTCCGCCGGAACGCGCCGGACGGATCGGACTGCTCACGGTCGGCGGCACCCTCGCGGCGGTCGCGCTCACCTGGGTCGCGGTGACCCGCTACGTCCATCTCCTGCCCAAATGCGTCGACGGCGACGATTATTGGCTGCTCACCACGTCGGGCGTCGGTCCCGGGGTCGTCGGCCTGACCGTGCTCGCGCTGGTGGTCCTGTGCTGGAAGACCCGCCTGCGCACTGTGCTCCAGCTCTGGCTCGCAGTGTCGCTGCTCCTCCTCGTCTTCGACAACATGGTCACGCTGCCGGGAGCCGCCCGCGCCACCGTCGGCTGGTTCGCGGGCCGCATGGAGGCGCTGATCGCCGGCTTCATCCTGCTCGGCGTCTATTTGCGCGAGATCGACTTCCTTTACGCCCGTGCCGAGGCCGCCGCCGACGAGCGCGAGGCGCGCCGCGCGGAACTGCAGCTCGCGCGTGACAACCTCGCCCTGGCGCTGGAGGCCGCGGAGATGGGCGACTGGGACCTCGACTTGCGCAGCGGCGTCTCGCGACGGTCCCCCCGGCACGACGCCATCTTCGGCTATAACGAGCCGGTTTCCGCCTGGGACATCGAGACCTTCCTGGCGCACGTCGTGCCGGAGGACCGCGACGCGGTCAGGGCCGCGTTCGAGGCGGGGGGCAAGAACGGACGCCTCGACATCGACTGCCGCATCCGGCGGGCCGACGACGGCGCGACGCGCTGGGTCACGGTGCGGGGCAAGTTCTACCAGAGCGGGACTGGCCAGCCCCGCGCGATGGCGGGCGTCGTCATGGACACCACGCGCCAGCGCGAGGCGGAGGAGCGCCTGAACCAGGCGCAAAAGATGGAAGCCATCGGCCAGTTGACCGGCGGCGTCGCGCACGACTTCAACAATCTGCTCACCATCATCGTGGGCAACCTCGACCTGATCGTGCGCAAGCCCGACAACCCGCAGCGCGTCGAGCGCTTGGCGACATCGGCGATGACGGCGGCGCGGCGCGGCGCCGAGGTTACCGAGAAGCTGCTGTCGTTCTCGCGACGTCAGGTGGTGCGGCCCGAGACCGTCAACCCAAACCGACTGCTGAAGGACTTCCAGGCCCTTCTGGGGCGCGCCGTCGGCGAGACCGTCGAGATCCGGTTCGACCTCGATGCGAGCCTCGACCCCGTCCGACTCGACCCGGGGCAGTTCGAGAGCGCGGTGCTGAACCTGGCCGTCAACGCCCGTGACGCGATGCCCGGCGGCGGCGTCCTGACGGTGAAGACCTGCAATGCCCACCTCGACGCACACGAGATCGCGGACCGGCCGGACCTGCGCCCCGGCCCCTACGTCCTGGTCGCGGTCTCCGACACCGGTCAGGGCATGGACGCCGCCACGCGCGGCCGAGCTTTCGAGCCGTTCTTCACGACCAAGGACGTCGGCAAGGGAACCGGGCTTGGGCTAAGCCAGGTCTACGGCTTCGTGCGGCAGGCCGGCGGCCATGCTCAGATCAAGAGCGAGGTTGGCGGGGGCACCACCGTCGAGCTCTACCTGCCGCGCTCCGCGGAGAAGGCGGTCGAAGTCCGGTCCGAGAATGCCCTGCCGCTGCGCCGGGCGGTCTCGGGCGAAGTGGTGCTGGCGGTCGAGGACGAGCCGGCGGTGCTGGAGATGGCGGTCGAGAGCCTGACCGAACTCGGCTACCGGACGCTGACCGCGACGCAGGCGTCCGAGGCCCTGAAACGGCTGGCCGGCAGGGAGCGCATCGACATCCTGTTCTCGGACGTGGTGATGCCGGGTGGAATGAACGGCGTGCAGCTTTCGGTTGAGGCGCGTCGCCTGCGTCCCGGACTGCGGGTGTTGCTGACGTCCGGCTATACAGGCACGGCGCTCGACGAGCACGCGGTGCCGGCCGACCTGCCGCTGCTGAGCAAGCCCTACCGGCGGGACGAGTTGGCGAACAAGCTCCGCGTCGTCCTCGGCTGACCGCTTGCCGGGCGAGGTGCATTGCCGATGATGCTGGCTGCAACGGACGCGTTCTCAGGCAGAACTTCGTGTCTGAACGCTCCTCGGGAACATCTCTCCCTCCGTCATGGCGCGCTATGGACCGAGTCCCTCCGCCGCTAGGTTGCCAATCGCGGAGACGGGCGAGTGCCATCGGGGTGAGTGGTCAGTCTTTGGAACCACGATCCCCAGCAGGGTCGTGCCGAGCGTCCGCCTACACAAGCCCGGCACCCCGGACGGGACGACCCGCGCTCGGGGACATCCGCGAGGCTGCCCGCCAAACCTTTCAGTCCGCCGCCAAATCGCCTCCCGTTAGGTAGGTGGAGGCTTCGCCGCCACTTACCCCTTCCGCCTTCGACGAGCCTACTCGGGATCAAGCGCCAGCCCCTCGTAGCGGGCGACAAGGCGCGGTGGGGCCACCGTTCTCCACGCCGTCAAAAGGGCGCTTCGCAGCGTCTCCTCTTCCGCCGCGTTGAGGTCGAGGCTCGTCCAGCCGCGGCTGCCCCAGTTGCCCGGCACCGGCTCAAAGGCGTCGGGCTCAGCCTCACACAGCTCGGCTTGCAACTCGGGCGTGAGCTTGACCACGACGCGCTCCTCGTCCGTCCAGAGGGTCGCGTATATTCGGCCGACGATTCGAAAGTCAGGGTGCCCTTGATGCGCGCCCTCCACCGTCTCGGGCAGCATCAACGCCAACGCACGTACGTCTTCGGGAAGGCAGGGCATCACCCCTGATAGCACGCACCTCGCGCTGCCGAACCGTCGGCTGCGTGGTCCGGCGGCATCAGCGAGGGGCCTCGTCCTTGCGCTCGCCTCGCGCGACCTCCTGCCTAGCGGCCGCGCCTCGCCGAGGGCGAACCAGCCCGGCGTCTTGCGCGGTCTGGTGTCGGCGTACGCGCTGAAGGCGGTCAGGGGCACGAGGCAGCGGTACGCGGGCTTGAGCCAGGGCCGCCAGTGCGGGCTCTTCACGTTGCGCACGTTGGTGACCGGGTGCTCGCCGAAGGCTTTCGGCCCCGGAATACACCAGCGCATCAGCGTCAGCGCGCCCGCCGCCCCTGCCGCACGACCGGCGCAGGCTGGTCAGGGAAGATGGCGCGCAGGTTGCCGGTCTCGTCGCGCGTCACGCCGAACCAACGGCGGATTTCCTCGGACGTCGCCGTTAGGCTGTAGAGATTGCACATCCCGGGCCGGTCCCCAGGCAGGCCGCTCGCTCGAACCTGGGTGTAACCCGTTGCTCGGCCACGCAGCGGCTTGCGGTTCTCCACCACCTATCCCCAGAATGGAACGAAAGGCGAACTCGCGCCTTTGCTCGGTCGGCTCGGAGGATCGGCGTATCATGGCCCGCTACCGCTTCCACGCGACGAACGGTTTGGAGTGCGTGTTCGACGCGCGCGGCAAGGACATCCGGGTGCCGGAACGGCTGGTGCGTCGCGCCGATGAGGTCGCCCAGGAGGTGATGCGCAGCCTCGATGATCGGGCCGACTGGTCGGACTGGCACGTCAGCGTGCACGATCTCAGCGGCCGGCGCGTGCTGGTGCAGCCATTCGTGTCGGGTGCAGAGGATCACCTTCGCCTCGCGTGAGGCGCGCCCAGAGGCCTCCCAACACGAGGATTGGGACAGATCCTCACCACCCCATCGTACCGGGCTCACCCTTGAACGGGCCGACGACCCGGCTCGTGACCCAGCCGCCGTAGAAGCCGCCCGGCTGCGGGGTGACCCGCTCCTCGTTGACGAAGCAGGCATCCATCGGACCGGCGTAGAAGGCGACGTGGTCGGCGAGTCCGGCGAAGGGGTCGGCCGGCATCGGATAAGCCCACGCAACCCGCTCGGCGCGCCGCTGCGGCCCGACGACATCGAAGTAGGCCGCCCGGCCCTTCCATTCACAGAAGCTGCCGCCGCCAGCCGGGGCGAGCGCGCCGGGGAGGATATCGCGCGGCGGTAGGTAGTAGGTCGGCGGGTGGCTCGTCTCCAGCACGCGCCAGCCCCGCACCGTGTCGGCGACGGTCACGCCGTCGAAGATCACCCGCAGACGCTCGGGCACCGGTTCCAAGCGTGGCGGGCGCGGATAGTCCCATACGCTTTCCTGACCGGGGCTGATCGGCAAGGGGATGGGTCGTCTCATTCTTCGCCCCCGTACGGTCATGCGGTGTCGGTGTCGCAGGCTACCCGCTCCATGCCCGGGTGGCCTGAGAGGCCCGGATCGCCGGGCAGCCGCTCGCCGCCATCCGCCTCGCGTTTCCAAGTCTCGCGTTTCCAAGTCTCGCGGGCGCGCAACCTGCCGGAACGAAGATGCGATGCGTGGCTTGGTTCCCGCCTACGATCGCCACGGTGCACCACAATGCTGGACGAGTCCGATACCCCGATACCCGACGAGACGCCCGAACCGGTCAGCGATCCGCCGGCACCGCCCCAGGCACCCGGGGGGGATCCACCCTCCGAGCCGGCGACACCGCCCGTGAAAGGTGGTCGCTCGGACGCGCTGACCAAGGTGGGCGATGCGGGCGACAAGCTCGGCGACTTCGCCTGACGGCGACGGGACCACTGCTGCCACTGCACCGCAGGGTCGCTCGCCCGAAGAGCCTGGCTAACGGGGGCGACGCGTCGTTGCTGCTGCTCGCGCCTCGGCGACGAGATCGCCGAGGATCGCAAGGGCCTCGCGTGTCGTCGCCGGTCCCGCGATGGCTGGGCTGCCCGCCGCGAAGGGCGGCTGCGGTGCGTATTCCGCGACGAGCTGGGCCGTCCGCGCATACTCCTCACTTCGCAGGCGGGCGGCGAGCGCGAGGGCAAAGTCGAGCCCGGCCGAGATGCCGGCCGCGGTGACCCGGTTGCGGTCGAACACCACGCGCCCATCGACCGGGATCGCGCCGAGGAGCGGGAGCAGGGTGTCGCGCACGCACCAGTGCGAGGTCGCGCGGTATCCATCGAGCAGCCCTGCGGCACCGAGGATCAGCGAGCCGGTGCAGACGCTCGTGACCCAGCGCGCCCGGTCCGCACGATCCTGCAGGAAGGCGAGCGTGGCGGCGTCGCGCATCTGGGCGGGGGTGCCGTCACCGCCGGGCACGAACAGCACGTCGAGGTCGGCGGGACAATCGGCAAAGCTCGTCGTGGCGCGCAGGCTGATACCGGTGTCGCTCGGCACGGGGCCGGCGGCTCGGGCGACGAGATGCAGGCTGCCGGGTGCGAGGCCCGCGAGCAAGCCTTGCGGGCCGACCACGTCGAGGGCCGTCATGCCAGGATAGAGCAGCATGGCGATGCGCGGCGGCTGCGCCGTCGTGGTTGGCGAGGGCGCATCGCGTGCCTGGGTGCGGCGAGGTAGGAGGCTCGCGGCCACGAGGGCGGCCGCACCGACCTCGCGGCGGCTCACCATGACCGTCGATCCTTCTATCGAGGCGCCATCTCGCGCCGATATCAGGCCGGGGCCGTCTGCCGTCGCCACAGGCCGCGCACGACGCGGAAGGGGAGAAGTGCGAGCTTCAGCACCGCACGCAGGAGGAGCACTGCGAGAACGGTGAGGATTGCGGCCAGGGCATTGATCAACGCGCGCACTCTCTGCTGAGCCAAGGGCCGACCCGCCTTGGGTAGTCTGCCCATCGCGCGATGATGGCGCCTGGAACGCGGCGAGACTGTGAAGGCACCTAAGCGGCTACGCACCGGCATCGTCGCATCCGGCCGCACCGGATCTTTCATGAGTCAGTCGAGGTCGGGCTCTACCGTGATGGCCGCGAAGTACGCGGCGAGGCGCTTTCCCGCCTCGAGATCCGCGCAGTCGATGTTCACCTGCGCGGGCCAGACCCGATCCTCCTGCCGGAGCTGGTGGAGGATACGCTCGGCCGTGTCGGCCACTTCGGACTCGGTGTTGCCGGCCACACGGCACTCGTACCGCTTGCCGAAGATGACGATGGTGAAGGGAGTTGATCGCATGGCCTGAAGATGGTCGGCAGGGCACGCCTTCGCGCTGTGACAGAAGGCCCGATCCCGGACTCCGACCGACGCCGGACGGGCAGCGCACCGCCTCAGGCCGCCTCGGACGCGACGCCGTCGAGGATGCGCGGGATGGCCGAGCGCATCTTGAAGTAGCCGCGCGTCGCGTGCGGCCAGATCGCCTCGTCCCAGGCTCGACGCAGCCGCAGAACCCTGGCCGGCAGGGCTGCGGCTGCGTCGAGCCGACCGGCGCCCATGCGCCGACCACCGGCGGATCGCCCGCCCAGCCGACCGGGAATCAACGTGCCTGTGTCGGAGCCTCGGAATCAGGGTTTGGAAGGCGGCTTCTTGCCGGGCTCGCCGGCTTTGATGCTGCCTGTCTCGGTGATGCGATCACGCGCTGCCTGCTCCAGACGCTTCTTGGAGACGCCAAGCTCCTTTTGTGCGGCTGCAAGCTGTGCCTTGGTGACTTCGCGTGCCGCCGAGGTCTGGCGCAGCTCCTCGCGGAGCGCGCTGAGCTTGCTCTCCGTGGCGGTCAGTAGCTCGGCATTTGCCTGCTCCGCCCGCTGAACCCGTGCTTCCAAGCCATCGCGTTCGCTGCGAGCGACAATCATCGTCTCGGTCAGTCCACGGAGCTCAGCGGACTTGCCGATGTACGCGCCCCATCCCGACAGGGCACAGGCTCCCAGGATCATCGGCAGTACGGCGGCCCGACGCGGTCTCCAGGCCATCACGGCCCGGCGATCCCAGCGCGGGTTTGCAAGCAGGGAATGCATCATCGCTCTCGCCTTCGCTGCTTCAGGGCCGGTCAATCGACCTCACAGGCTCCTGCCCATGCGCCGAGTAAGAGGGCTGCAGCGTTAACATCGACTTACGAGGGTTCGAACAGGACGAACGCCCACGTCGGCTCCGCCCCAGGGCGCGAGGTTGAGCCCGAACTGCGACGGCCGCTTTCGAGGCGTTCTTAGGCCTGTGCGCCCGTCTGCCAAAGGAGTGCTAGGTGATCCCAGGGATCGGCAACGTGGTCGCCGTCTTGCCGCAGGCGTAGCAGAACCGCTCGAAGGTGCTCTTGCGGTGATTGCAAGCCACGCATCGCTCGAAGATGCCGATGCCGCAATGCGGGCAGAAATTCGCGTCTGGGTTGGCGAGATCGACCGGCCGCTCGCAGCCGGGGCAGACCTTCTTGGCGAGCCGCTGCAAGGCTTGATCCGTCGCGATCTCGGTGCGGCGCTCCTCGTCTGGCCGCAACTCGGCGGCCCGCTGCCGCTCGCTGTAGGCGTGGAGCGCGTTGATGACCGCCTTTCCGGCCAGCAGGGTTGCGACGATGCCGACGCTGTACTGCACATAGCCGCCGTAGCTCGGCAGGTAGGGGACGAGTTCCACGAAGAAGGCGAAGGTCGCCGCCAGAGCGAAGCCCCAGACGAAAGGCCAGTTCCGGCCATGACGCCGCTTGAGCAGCAGCCAGCCGGCCAGCGCCAGAAGCGGCAGGGTGAAGGCCAGTCGGTAGGCGAAGACCCGTAGCTCCTGCCCCCGCTCGGCCGCGTCGAGTTTCTCCTGAGCGGCGCTGCGCAGCTCGGTGTCGATGCCGATCTGAGCGGATTGTCGCTGGGACAGGTCCAGTCCCGCCTTGTCGAGCGCTTCCAGTCGCTCCTCGACGGCGCGCTCGGCCGCCTTCAGGGCATCGAGCCGCTCCGTCCGCGCGATCAGCCCGGGATCCTGATCGACCCGTTGCGTGGCATCGCGCGTCCTCAGCCAGTTGGCGAAGGTCTCGCGGGCGGATTCGGAGGCCGAGCGCGCTGCGTCGAGGGCGAGGCGCGCCTGCTCCGCCTGCCGCTGGTTGTCGTCCTGCTCGCGACGCAACTGCTTCAGGGCGCTCGCCGAAGCTCTTGCCTGCTCGCCGTCGAGGAACTGCTCCAGCGTGAAGCGGCGCTCGACCTGTGGCAGATCGCCGACGACGAGCGCGCCGAGGCCGATCAGGAAGACCGCGAAGACGAGGGCGACGAGCCAGAGGACGAGGTTGAACCAGCGTTCGGACAGCCGCTTTCCAGATCGCAACCGAGTCTCCCCCACCGCAGCCTGCTGCCGTGAGCCCGGGACGCGGCGGCTCACTGTCCGGCTTTGTGCCGAAAAATCGTCGCGCTGCAAACTCTTACCGGTGCGTCAGGTGCCTCCGTTCGGCAAGCCACGGGCTGCGCATTCCGGCAGCTCAGGCCGACAGCAGGACATCAATCCTGATACAGGGTTGCGCCGCTGCACCGACCGCGACCACCGGGATGCGGCCCAGGATGCCCTTGCGCCGACCCCGGCGACCAGACCGGCCAGCACGGAACGCCAACAAGCGCCCGTAGCTCCTCCGGCACGACGCACCGGAACCCGTACATGCCGGTCGATGGGTGCCTGAGGCGCGGGCCATCGTCACAGGCATATGGACCACCCGCTTGTGCCGGCCGAGCAGTCGTAAGCTTTTGATTTTTCGAGTTTCACCGCGGCTGCAACCGCTCGGGCGAGAGCGGGTGGCGAGGGAGAGACGACCTCAGACGGAAGGATTATGATTTGAGTAGGGGCACTGCTAAGCCAATGACAGGGCCGGGCACCCCGGATCGCTGCGCTGGCGGAGCGCTGCCACGGAGACTGGTCGGCCTCTTTGCCTTCGAGCCAGCCGGGCGATGACCTCAACCACCACGCCACGCGCAGACACTGGCCTCGGGGGGTCTGAAGCCCCGCTATCGACACTCAGCTGGCCTTGGGCCCTCAGCTGGCCTTGGGCCCTCAGCTTGCCTTGGGAAAGTCCGTTTCCGGGCCTTCGCAGTGATCGGAGATCGAACCGGTGCGCCCAGGACCGCCGAGCTTAAGGTCGTCAAGCTGGCGATTCGGCCTCTTCACGCTGCTCTACCTCTATCAGGGCGTCGTGGCCGGCTTCGCACTGACGGCGCTCGCCAACCACTTCGCTGCGGCCGGAACTTCCGCCACGGATATCGGCCGCCACCTCGCGATCGTTGGCCTGCCCTGGGTCCTGCAGCCACTGCTCTGGGGGCCGGTGATCGATCGCGCCTCTCCCTACAGCATGGGGCCCCGTCGCTACTGGCTCGTCCTGTCTCTGGCCTTCGCGCAGGCGTGCCTCGCCAGCCTGCTCCTGCTCGGCGAGGCTCCGAGCCTGACGACCGTCAGTGCCGTGCTCTTCCTGCACAGCATGGCCGCGTCCCTTGCCGATACCGCCACCGACCGCATGATCGCCGACAGCGTGCCGGACGACGAATTGGGACGCACCAGCGCCGGAACGCGGGCAGGTTTCGTGATCGGCAGCGCGGCGGGGGCCGCGATCTTCGCTTGGCTCCTCGCGGGGAAGGGCCTGCCCGTTGCGGCCGGCGTGCTGTGCGCCCTGACGACATCGCTGGCTCTCACGGCCATCCTCGTGCGCGAGACGCCGGGCGACCGTTTCCTCTCCCCGCACAGAGCAGCCTCAACGCGCGCACCGGGCCGGGGCCGCGCGTCGGAGATGATCTCCTTTGCGCGTCGGCTTCTCGCCGCGTTCCGAACGCGCGACGCGACGATTCTGCTGACGATGTGCTTTGCCATCGATTTCGGGCTCGCGCTCTTCCAGGTGCCCTTCACCGTCGCGCTGGTGCAGGTCCATGGCTGGACCGCGGGTGACCTGTCGCGTCTTCAGGCAGGGCTTGCGCTCCTGGGCGGAACCCTCGGCGCGGCGGGTCTCGGTGCAGCCGTCGACCGCGTCGGGCCGCGTCGGGCCCTGCGCACCCTTCTCTTCGCCTGCGCGGTGGCGCTCGGAGCCGCGGGAGCGCTGATCGGTGCCGGGTTGGAGGCCACGGCGGGTCCCTTCATCATTGGGCTGACAAGTGTCGTACCCGCCCTGCTCTATGTCGCCTTGTTGCCGACTGTGCTGCTGGCAAGCCGCGCGGGGCATGCGTCGGCGACGCAGTTCCAGGTCTACATGGCGGCGATGAATCTCGGCGACGTCGTCGGATCGGCCTTGGCTGGCACGCTTGCCGCGGTGATGGCGCCGACGCTCGTCGCATTCGGCGTCGCGATCCTGTTTCTGGTCTGCACACGATCCGTGCCGACGCCCGGCCATCGACCGGCCTCGGCGAACGGGTTGCAGCGTCCGATGCTGGGGCGTCGGTCTCTGCGCGGCACGGATACCTCCGAGGGGTGATCCGGCCTGAGGCTCGCTCCTGCTGCCTTCCCATGGGCTCGGCCTCGACCTCCCGCCGTGCTCCCGGTCGAGAGCAGGCGTCTGAAGGCGGCGCGGTGAGGCCGGCCGCTCGGGTCACTTTCCCGGCACGGTCCGTGCGGTGAGCTTGTTGCCGTCCGGATCGCGCAGGTAGGCGACGAACGCCCCGTTCGGACGCTCCGAGGGCGGGCTCTCGATCGCGGTGCCCCCGTGCGTCGCGCCGGCCTCGTGCCACGCGAGGACATGATCGCGGCTCGCGGCGGCGATACCGATGGTCCCGCCGTTGGCCGCTGTCGCCGGATTGCCGTCGATCGGCTTCGTGATCATCAGCCGACCGCCCGCGTGGGCATAGATCAGCCTGCCTCGCTCATCCATCTTGCCCGGCTCGCCGCCGAGGGCTGCGAACGTGGCGTCGTAGAAGCTCCTGGCCCGCTCCAGGTCGTTGCTCCCGATCATGACGTGCGTGAACATGCTTCCTCCCGATCCAGCTTCGAAATCGGGCCGCCAAGTGGTCTCCCCGGCGGCCTCATGGATGGCACCGCGCAACAATCCACGCAATCGGGCCGAAAAGCCAAGCTCCTAGACACCCGCCTCATAGGACGGCCGCTCGAGGTCGCAGGGGGATCACGCCATGATCGATATGCTCAGGATCCTCGCCGCCGGCACGCTGCTCTACGGTGCGACCGCCTTCACCGCGCCCGTCCGGGCCGCCGCGCCGAGCCGCGTGCTTCCGCGCGCACCGCATGCCGTGACGGTCGAGCCCTGCAGACCGTCGTGGCCCTACCTGACCCGCACCTGCGTGGCCTGAGGCGCATCCCGGGCGCCCGGAACACGGCTCGCGACCGGGACTTGCACATCCATCATCACGAGGAGGAGCGAGCCCATGACGATCGCCGATACCCCGATGCCGGGCGAAGATCCCGGAGCCCTCATCGAGGAAGACAGCGAGGGCAACCCCTTGCCGCCGCCTCAGGCGGACGTGCCGGAAGAGGACGACCCGGCCGTGAAGGACACCGAGCAGCAGCCGACCTGACGATCAGACGACGGGCGCACCGAATCGTGCGCTCGCCGAGGATCTCTGCGGGCCGAGTCGCCCCGCTCATCGCCGACAGGCTCACCAGCAGCCCACCAAGGCTTCACCAGCAGCCCAAGGCTAACGTAGGCCGCCGTGGCCGTATCCGCCGGGGCCGTACCTGCCGCCTGACGGGGCGGGCCGAGCGCGCATGCTCCTATACGGCATCGCTGCGGTCTCGCGGACATGCGAGACCGAACGGCGGGCGGACCGAACTCATCTTCGATCGCTCGGCTCGCACTTTTGCGCGTCCGGCCCAGCAGGCATCCCCACGAAGCGGCATTCAATCCGATTGAGACACGCCCGACTCAGAGAGTCTGTTTCCACCCTTGCCGTGGATTGCAGGTCCGAAGAGAATTTGGCCAAGCGGCCGATCTTTCGGCGAACGATGTGCGAGGTAATCCCAGACAAGAAACGCCGGGAACGGGATCATGATCGCGAAGAAGATCCAATCGAACATCTGCGGCATGTTGCGGCCATCCTGCCAACGAGCACCTATGATGCCAATCATTCTGCCAGGATGCAGTTCCGGCCAGGATTTCGACGCGGCTGCGCCCACGTACCCCTGCATTCGGATGCAGGGGACAGGATTACGATGGAAGGAAGCGGCCAATCCCCAACGGCACCTTGCCGTGGCACATGTCGGCTGACCGGATCCGCGAGGGCAGAAAACCCGAAGGCGCGCATGCAGCGTCCGCAGGGGACCGCAGCTCGGGAACAGAGTCTGCTCGGCGCGTTGTATCCCGCCTTCAGCCATTTCAGAACAGGCAAGACCGGCCGCCCAGGCCTCAAAGCCATGCCGGTGCTGTCTGCTCCAGACGCGGTCACGCGTGGCGCATTCGCTGAGAGGCGCGCAACCGCCATCGCGGATGCCAAAAGGTTTCGCGCCCTGGCTTGGCGCGCTGCGCCCCTGGCTTGGCGCGCTGCGCGATGGTCGGCTTCGGGGCGCGCTACGAGCGGCCAATGCCCGTGCGGCCGCGCGGATCGTTCCGCGGCCGGCCAAGACGGGATGCTCAGGTCAACAATCTCGTTATGGAGGCGTTGGCTGCCGATGCGCAGCTGCGGCAGGCCTGATCGGATGATCGGTGCCGCTCGTCGGATCGAGCGGGCTTGGTGATCCGCGTCGAGCCGCCGCGGTGCAGGTTGTGACCCATCTCATGCGCTCGTCTCCTCCGGCCGAGCCTCAAGCAGGCTGTGTTCCGGCCAGAGCTCGACCCGATGCGCATGGTCATCATCTCGCGCCCGGCACAGGTCGATCGCGGAGGCGAAGCGCGTACGCGCCGCCACCTCGGTCTCCACGCTCTCACAGATGACCTGTCGCCCATCGCGGTAGGTGAGGACCCGGAACGAAGCGCCCCGCAGATCGTCGGCTTCCACAATGCGGCTCCCTATCCTCTAGCTGAGGAGAGAACCCGGGGCGGCGGCATGCGCTCCTGCGACGGAAGCGCGACGCGCACCGCCGAGAACGCTCTACTGCCGCACGAAGAGGTTGAGCGAGACGATGTGGTCCATCTCGCCGCGGGTGCCGGGCGCGTTGACGGTCTGGTTGATGTACCCGATCTCGACTGCCGATTTGCCCGCGAAGGGGATTTCCAGCCCAATGAACGTGCGGGCACGATCGAAGCCGGCCCGGGCCCCCCAATCCGTGTCGTTCAGCGCGAAGAATGCCTCGGTCCACCCGAGTGCCGCGATGCCTCCTTCGTCCATCGTCAGCGGATAGGAAGCGCGCAGCTGCTCGCGGATGCGAAAGCCGACATCGCGGCCATTCGATTGCCAGCGCTGCTCGAAGCGGGTGCGCGAAGAGATCTTGACGCGCTGCCATTCGCCGACCTCCCAGCTCAGTTGCTGGAAGCTGCGGTCCTCGGTGAGGGGCGGCTGGCCGAGCGGCGCCGTCTCCACATAGGCATAGCCCTGATAGATCGTGAGCTGGTCGTTGATCTTCCAGCCGACAGCCGGCCGGAGGATCAGCTGGTCGAGGCGCGAGATGCCATCGCCGAAGCGGGGCTGAATCTCAGCGAAATAGGCGAAGGCATCGACGCCGCCGAAGAGTGTCGTATTGATCCACAGCTGCCCGTCATGCGCCACCTGCGCTGCCGCTGGGAGGCCCGACGCCAGAAGGCCGAAGGCCGACGCGAGGCGGAGCACAGACCTGATCACGATCCCGTCTCCCGGAACAGCACCTCTAGCCTCGGAACAGCGGCCAGCGGGACATGGTGTGTTCCGTCCGGCATGGCGCCCGCAAGATCCCCCGTCATCGCGTGGAGATCTCAGGTTGACCCGTGTTGCGGGTCGATCACAGGCGGCGCCTACCCTCCATTGCAGGCTGCGAAAGGAGCACGAGGCCGCTCGCTGGCGGCCCCGTGCAACATCACGTCGCCATATGCCTCAGAGCGCGGCGCGCACACCGGCCGATCCCCAGAGCGTCAGGCCGAGGGCGACCATGAACGCGCCGATCATGCCGCAGCAGAACGCCCTCACGATTTGCTGCACTTGGCCCGCCCCTTAGCAGCGGTTGCCGCCCGCGGTCTGGCCGTACTGCTTGACCGGGAAGTTCTGCTGGTTGGCGTTGCCCTCCGCCGCCGAACTCATCGGGCAGATGGCCGGATCGCGGCTGCCGAAAACCCCGATCGCGCCGGTGGTCTGCGGCTCGTAGGGCACGAAGCCGGTGTAGTGGCCGCGGGGCGCATCATAGCTGAAGGCCAGCGCAGACGAGGCCGGGGCAACAACGCCGAGCATAAGGGCGGCGACAGCGGCGGCGACACGGGTCTTCATAGCGGTCTTCAACTCCTGATCACGCTGGCGGCCGGCCGATCCGGTCCGCATCGTCTTGCGTGATCTCCAGATGGGGCGACCTCTGCCGGCGCGACGTGTCAGGACGCACGTCCCATCACGGAATCAAATCCACGACCCGGCGCGTCTCACAGCCGGCGTACTGGCCGCACGCAGTTCCGTTGTATCTCGGCCGCCGCAGCACGGGACCGGATGCTGTGGACGGCACGGTTCGCCTTCGAAACGTCAATCTTTCGGCCCGAGGCTGACCGGATCAAACCCGATCCGGTCCACGCCATGATCGCCGCTTCCCGCACCCTCATCCTCCAGCATCGCGAGATCGCGGGCGTACTCGCCTCGTCGGGCCTGTTCTTCGCCAGCCTGCTGGCGCTGACCTGCCTAGTCGGCTGATCTGCGCAGGCGCAATGCGTCGATGACCAATCCGACATAGGCGCATCTCGCGGGCCGGGGCTTCCAGGTCCGAACGCCCGCAGAGCAGCGCCACGTCCCCCACGAAATGGCTATTGAGCGCGGCCTCGGTGGCGTCGCCGCAGGTGCGGCCCGCAGTGGCTGGCCTTCCACATTCATGCGTGGCCCGTCGACGGGCAATTCCCTCAGCCGAGCACGAGGCGTAGAGCAAGCGCAGCTGTAAAAACCGCCTTCCAGACATCAAGCACTGAGCCGAGATTTGTGAGACCCTGGGCGCGGCTCGCGCGGCTTTCATTCATGCCGTTGCAAAGCTTGCCCCGCGCCCCTCACCTGAACGTAGCGATCCTGAAAGCTTCTACCTCCAGCACCGCTCGGCGGCGTTCGCTCCCTCAGCCTCGAGTGGAGCTCGTCGAGCCTTGATGGATGCCTGCCTCGTCCGATTTCAAATCGAGGGCCTTCCCAAGCGCTTCGGGTGCCACTCGAACGTCCGCTTCCAGGATTCCTCCAGGGTACCGCGGCCCTGACCCAGCAGACCGCCCCGCAGGCCAAACCTCAGCACGGACCACTCACAAGTGCGAATCGACGGCTTGCAATTCGTCTTTAAAGACCTTCGAGACCCAGCCCCAGTCCATGAAAACACCATTGCGAGAGAGATCGTTTGCGCCCCTAAGAAGCGGCCTGCGCTCACGCGTCGTGAATTTTACACCTGCCGTGCATCGGCGTCTGTCGAAATCGCGACCGCTCCTCGTCATGAAACGACGTGAACTCAAATAACAATTCGTAGCTATTAGCGGACATTTACCCGACAGCAACCCCGGACATCTATCACCTTCAGCAATCGATCACGTAGAGGGCGAGCAATGTTGCCGGGCGCACGCAGCCGCAGTTCATCCAAGAAGCTTGTCGTGATCGCGGGATCAGCGGTCAGCCTGACCCTGATCGGCTTCACGGGAGTGGCGGGCTGGAAGGCCGCCGAGCGCACGGATACGGAGATCATGACGCTCGCTGGCGAGAAGGCGGCGAGCACGACCGGGCAGGTGTCCGTCCAGATCACCGAAGCCCTGTCGGCAGGCCGGTCCTTCGCTGCGACGCTCGCGGGATATGTGGAGGACCGCACCGGTCGCCGTCGCCTGACGCCCTGACCGGCGCTACGTCCCCTCGTCGGGGATGTTCAGCAGAGATGACCGTAGGCCTTGCAATGCACGGCGTCCGGGCTCGTGTCGCTGCGGCCCGCCGACAACGCCGAGCGTTGCCGTGACCCAGATCCCAGCCGCTGTTGTCAGACCGTGCACATGGCCCTCGCTCCCTTCACGATCAGGCCAGCGTTCAGGAAGCCGATACCGGTGATCAGGCCCCGAAGAACGCGGCTGGCGTTACCGGTCATCTCACCCGAAAATCCGGAGCCTGACAGCGTGACCAGAACGGCGCCGAGGCCCACAAGCCCAAGGGTTCGCACCCCGACAGCTTTGGCGCGCTTCCTGAGAACAACCCGCTGTGCATCGCAGATCGCGTCGCCAGCATCCTCGCCTCATATGAGAGGCACCAGATCTTTGTCCGAGAAGATCGAGGCCGATCTCTCTGACTTTCTTTACAAGAAGCCGTGGGCGCGCAGCTCGCCGATCGACGAAGCTGCATCACGATGATGGATGAAGATGCCGCCGGCTTGTCCCCACAGGTGACGGTACTTCTCACGATCGTCCACCAAGGCGTCGCCTGGATGGCAATGCTCACGCTTCAAAGCCGCACTCGTGGCGATCACCTCGACACCGGGGAAGTACCTCTCAGCCCAACGCCGCTTCTGCGGCTCAGCCCAGTTGCCGCGTGGCAATCCTGTGAGGATGACCGGCTGGAGGTGGCGCACAGCCCCGTAGAGCTCCATGGCATCTGGTAGCAGCGGGAGTTCTCCGAAGAAGTCACTGTGCGAGGCCAGGTTGCTCCAGAACCGCCTCGCCCCGAAGCGGCGCTCGAACTCTCTTGGTGGCATGCCGAAGACGCGTTCGGCTCCGGCATCAAAGTCGGCGAGCACGCCGTCACAGTCCAGGAAGACGGTCGGCATCAGGTCACAAGCTCTTCGTGACGACACCGAGTGCCAGCACGACATAGGCCCCGACGAAGAGCCAGGTTCTGAACTTCACGACCGTCGGACCGATCGTCGGGATGCGCATGTACAAGCTGGCGACCGCCAGGCCCACGAGCACGAGGGAGAACAGGAACGTCAGAGCGCGTGGTGCCGAGAGGTTGAGCATGCGCCAACCTCTGTCCGGACGGTTACCAAGGAGTAAATGTGCTGACCGGTCATCCGGTCCTGGGGCCTCCTTCGGCGTCCAGGAGCCAAGTGGCCCCACCTCGATGACGTTCTGGCCTGCTGCCTGATCCGAGTGACCGCCAATGCCGAACCGAGTCCAGTCGGCCTTCCGCGCTGCCGCCGAGATCGGCGTCGGCCTGTTGGCGGCTTGCAACCGGCTGCGCCTGCCTGGCACGCGCAGCCCCTTCGTGGTCGGCGTCCATGAACCCATGCGGGAGGAACTGACCCTGGAGAACCTCCCCGTCACCGGGACGATCCCACCCGGTCTCGACGGGCTCTACCTCAAGATGGGGGCCAACCCCGTTCGTCCGGCGACGCGGGGCCACGACTGGTTCCTCGGCGACGGCATGGTGCACGGTCTCGCGATCGAGAGCGGCAGGGCGCCGTGGTACCGCAATCGCTGGATCGGCTCGCGCGCGGCCGCCGCGGCGCTCGGCCGACCCGCCGCGCCCGGACCGCGGCGGGGTGGCAACGACACCGTCAACACCAACGTCGTCGAGATCGGCGGCCGGATCTTCGCGCTCGTCGAGGCTGGCAGCTTCCCCGTCGAACTCTCACGGACCCTGGAGGCGCAGCGCTACAACCCGTTCGACGGGACGCTGGCCGGGTCCTTCACCGGGCATCCGCACCGCGACCCGCTGACCGGCGAGACCCACGCGATCGCCTACGACGGCCGCATCTGGGACCGCGTCCGCCACGTCGTCGTCGCGCCGACTGGGCAGGTCGTGCGGGATATGCCGGTCGCGGTCGAGCGCGGCCCCTGCATCCACGATTGCGCGATCACGGCGCGCTTCGTGATCGTACTCGACCTGCCCGTCACGTTCTCGCTCGGGGCGGTGCTGGCCGGCTACCGCTTTCCGTTCCGCTGGAACTCCGACCACAGGTCCCGCGTGGGCCTGCTCCCCAGGCAGGGCGACGGCGCCGACATCGTCTGGTGCGCGGTCTAGCCTTGCTTCGTGTTCCACGCCGCCAACGCCTACGACGACGCGGACGGACGCGTGATCCTCGATGTGATCGCCTACGAGGCGGTGTTCACCTCGGCCGCGGGTGGCCTCGACAGACCGGGCCGGCTTGAACGCTGGACGGTCGATCCTGCGACGCGGCGGGTCGATCGGCGGGTGCTCGACTCCGCGGCGCAGGAATTCCCTCGCATCGATGAGCGCCGTCTTGGGCAGCGTCACCGCTACCTCTACACGGTCAGCGTCCCGGCCGACGGCAACACGCAGCTCGCCGGTGCGACGCGACTCTACAAGCACGACCTGGAAACGGGCGAGCGCCGCGTGCACGACTTCGGTGCCGGCAGCATCCCGGGGGAGTTCGTCTTCGTGCCGGCTCGCCTTGAGGCCGGCGAGGACGAAGGCTGGCTCGTCGGGCTCGTCATCGACACCGCCCACGACACGACGGACTTCGTCGTTCTCGACGCGCGATCGTTCGAGGCGCCGCCGGTCGCCACGATCCGCCTCGGGCACCGGATCCCGCCGGGCTTCCACGGCAACTGGTTCCCGGCCCGCGCTCCGGGCGAGAGAGGCAGCTGCGGCCCCCTCGGAGCCGGCGCCGACATGGGGTCGTGACGCTCACGCTGTCGCCAAAGGCGATCGGCACCCGCGGTGAGGTCCGCCGCGTGCAGGCCCTGCCCGACGACGCTGGCATAGGCGACGTCATCCGGCAGTTCGGCAGCCTGCCGGCTGTTGCCTTATCGGTAGGCCGCGGCCTGCAGCTCGAACAGTTCGGCGTAGCGCCCACCGTTGCCGATCAGCTCCTCGTGCGTGCCGGCCTCCTGTACCCGGCCGTTCCCGAGCACGACGATCCGATCCGCGCGGCGCACGCTCGAGAAGCGGTGCGAGATCAGCAGCGCGGTGCGCCCGAGCGCGAGCGCGCGGAAGCGGGCGAACACCTCGGCCTCCGCGCGGGCGTCGAGCGCCGCGGTCGGCTCATCGAGGACCAGCACCTCGGCCTCGCGCATGTAGGCGCGCGCGATCGCGAGCTTCTGCCACTCGCCCCCGGACAGATCGACCCCGTCCTCGAAGCGCCGGCCCAGCCGCTGACCATAGCCCGCCGGCAGCCGCGCCACCACGGCGTCGGCCAGCGCGCGCGCCGCCGCGCCCTCGACGCGGGCCGCGTCCGCCCGCGCCGCGATGCGCCCGACCGCGATGTTCTCGGCCGCCGTGAGATCGAAGCGGACGAAGTCCTGGAAGATCACGCCGATGCGCGTGCGCAGGACGTCGGGGTCGTAATCGCGCAGGTCCCGCCCGTCGAGCAGGATGCGCCCCTCGGTCGGGTCGTAGAGCCGCGCCAGGAGCTTGACGATCGTGGTCTTGCCGCTGCCGTTCTCGCCCACCAGCGCCACGACCTCGCCGGCACGGATCGTGAGCGAGAGGCCCCGCACCGCCCAGCGCTCCGCATCCGGATAGCGGTAGCCCACCGCCTCGAACACGAAGCCGTCGCGGATCGGTGTCGGGAAGGGCGCGGGATGCTCGGGCGCGCGCAGGCGCGGTGCGAGCGCGAGGAACGCGAACAGGTCGTCGAGATATTGCGCCTGGCCCGAGAGCTGGGAGAGGCCGAGCAGCAGACCCTCGACGAGACCGCGCAGGCGCAGGAAGGCGCCCGTCAGGAAGGTGAGGTCGCCGAGCGTGAGCGTGCCGGTGGCCGTCCGCAGCGCGATCACGAGGTAGGCGAGATAGTAGGCGAGCGTGCCGAGGCTGGCGAAGAGGCCGCCCGCAACGGCCCGGCGCTGCGCGAGGCGGGTGTTCTCGCGCAGCGCCCGATCGGCGAACACGCCGAAGCGCTCGGCGAGGTAGCCACTGAGGCCGAACAGTTTGACCTCCTTGGCGCTCTCGGCCCCGGCCCCGAGCTGGCGCATGTAGTCGCCCTCACGCCGTTCCGGCGAGCGCTGGTAGGCGAGACGGTAGCCCAGGCGGTTGAAGTGGAGCTCGTTGAGGAAGGCCGGGATCAGGGCGAGCACGAGCAGAACGACGAGCCAGGGCAGGAACGCGACGACGGCGACCACCAGCGAGAGGGCGGTGAGCCCGTCTTGGAGCTGGCCGAGCAGTTGGCCCATGGGGTTCGCGCGCCAAGCGACTTGGCGACGGGCGCGCTCCAGGCCGTCCTGCACGGCGGGGTCCTCGAACTGGGCGAGATCGAGGGTGGCTGCGTGAGCCATCAGCCGCAGCGTGGTGGCGTTGCCGGTCATCTCGGCCAGAACCCCGTCGACGAGGCTCGTCGCGCGTCCAAGCAGGTCGGAGGCCAGCGCGAGCACGAGCTCGGCCCCGATCAGCAGCGCAACCTGCCGCAGGAGCGGACTGGCGAACCAGGCGGAGGCGCTCGCCTGCGCGGCATCGGCCTGTCCAGCCACGACGGTGTCGACGACGAGCTTGGCGACGTAGAGCATCAGCGCGGGCACCGCCGCGCGGGCGATGCGCAGTCCGATGCTGAGGAGGGTCAGGGCGCGGTTCGTCGCCCAGGCGAGCCGGAACAGGGCCGGGAGATGCCGAAGCGGACCGACCCGTGCCGCGACTGCGCTGCGAAGCCGCTCGGTGTTTGATGGATGCAACGTGAATGTCGCGCCGCTCGGGCGTTCCCTGCTGTGCTCCAGGAGCATTGAGTGGCGATGATCACCCCAGCCTTTGGAGTGGCTCCACGGCCGCTCGCCCAGCTCGTGCCAAGTTTGACGACGCCCCACGGCGCGGCTTTGATCAGCGCGAGCGTGTCGTTCGCTGCCTCCGACAACCTTAATGCTTGGGAGCGAGGTTGCTGCAAGATACCGGGCGGCAGACCGGGCAGCCGGCATCATCGTTGCCTATGCCGGCGCCTCCCCTGGCGATCGTACGCGGCGTCCTTCGGCCCGCCTGCGCATCTCGTCAGTCAGGGCGGCGTGCAACGGCAGCCTCGTCAACACATAGGCGCGGCAATACAGCTCGGCTCGTCCGTTCGAGCAGGCGCATGCCCAGACGATGCTCCAGCAGGGGCGCTGCAGGCCATCGCAACACGTTCAGAGCGCCTTTGGGGCATGAAAAAACCCGCCAAGTCGTTGACTGAGCGGGCTAAAATTATGGTAGCGAGGGAGGGATTTGAACCCCCGACACAAGGATTATGATTCCTCTGCTCTAACCAGCTGAGCTACCCCGCCCCAAGCCGCCGCGGCCCTGTCCGGGCCGCCGCGTCGGTGGCTGGATATAGAAAGAGGGACGCCGCGGTGTCAACGCCCTCGACGCCCGCCCTGCGTGCTCAGAGCTTCGTGCCGAAGATTTCGGCCACCTGCGGGATATCCTTGTCGCCCCGGCCCGAGAGATTCAGCACCATCAGGTGATCGGCCGGGCGCTGCGGGGCCAGTTCGAGGATCTTGGACAGCGCGTGGGCGGGCTCCAGCGCCGGGATGATGCCCTCCAGCATCGAGCAGAGCTTGAACGCCTCCAGCGTCTCCGCGTCGGTGGCCGACAGGTAGGTGACGCGGCCCATCTCGTGCAGCCAGGCGTGCTCGGGGCCGATGCCCGGATAGTCGAGGCCCGCCGAGATCGAGTGCGCGTCGGCGATCTGGCCGTCGCCGTCCATCAGCAGGTAGGTGCGGTTGCCGTGGAGCACGCCCGGCTTTCCGCCCGTGAGCGAGGCCGCGTGCAGGCCGCTGCCGACGCCGTGGCCGGCCGCCTCGACCCCGAAGATCTCGACCTCGCGGTCGTCGAGGAAGGGGTGGAACAGGCCCATCGCGTTCGAGCCGCCGCCGATGCAGGCCACGAGCGAGTCGGGCAGCCGCCCCTCCAGCGCCAGCATCTGCTGCTTGGTCTCGATGCCGATCACCGACTGGAAGTCGCGCACCATCGCCGGGTAGGGGTGAGGGCCCGCCACCGTGCCGATGCAGTAGAAGGTGTCGGCGACGTTCGTGACCCAGTCGCGCAGCGCCTCGTTCATCGCGTCCTTGAGGGTCCTGGTGCCGGATTCCACCGGCACCACCTCGGCGCCCAGCATCTTCATGCGGAAGACGTTCGGCGCCTGGCGCGCCACGTCGACCGCGCCCATGTAGACCACGCATTTGAGGCCGAAGCGCGCGCAGAGCGTCGCGGTGGCCACCCCGTGCTGGCCCGCGCCCGTCTCGGCGATGATGCGCGGCTTGCCCATGCGGCGGGCCAGCAGGATCTGGCCCAGCACGTTGTTCACCTTGTGCGAGCCGGTATGGTTCAGCTCCTCGCGCTTGAAGTAGATCTTCGCGCCCCGGCCCGCGGGCGCCTGCGCCCGCAAGTGCTCGGTCAGCCGCTCGGCGTAGTAGAGCGGGCTCGGCCGGCCAATATAGTGCGTGCCGTAGGATTCCATGTCCGCCCGGAATTGCGGGTCGGCCTTCGCCGCCGTGTAGGCCTTCTCGAGGTCCAGGATCAGCGGCATCAGGGTCTCGGCGACGAAGCGGCCGCCGAAGATGCCGAAGCGCCCGCGCTCGTCGGGGCCGGTGCGGAAGGAGTTCGGGGCGGGTGCGACGGTCACGGGGCGGTCCTCGGCAGGGATCAGGCGCTTGGGTCGGGCGTGTGCCCGTTTGCGCCTGCTTTAGACCCCTCGGGGCGCGGACGCCAAGCCGCCCGCCGCTTCTCCGAGCGCGGCACCGGCCCGCACCGCCGCCACGAAGGCCGCGATCAGGGCCGGATCCTTCGCGCCGGGCACGGTCTCGACCCCGGAGGAGACGTCGACGGCCGTGGCCCCCGTGCGGGCGAGCGCCTCGGCGACCGTGCCGGGGCGCAGGCCCCCGGAGAGCATCCAGCCCCGGGGCAGGGGGCGGCCGGCGAGGAGCGACCAGTCGAAGGCGAGCCCGTTGCCGCCGGGCAGCGCCGCACCCCGCGGCGGCTTGGCGTCGAGGAGCAGGCGGTCGGCCGCGGCGTAGTCGGCCACGCGCGCGAGGTCGGCGGCCTCCGCGATGCCGAGCGCCTTCATGACGGGGCGCCCGCTCATCGCGCGGATCGCCGCGACCCGCTCCGGGCTCTCGCGCCCGTGGAGCTGGATCAGGTCGGGCGCGACGCTCTCGAGCGCCGCCGCCACGGTGGCGTCGTCGGGATCGACCAGCAGCACCACGCGCTCGGCCCGGCCGCGCACCGCGGCGGCGAGCGCGCGCGCCTCCGCCCAGCCGAGATGGCGCGGGCTTGCCGGGAAATGCACGAAGCCCACGAGGTCGGCGCCCGCGTCGAGCGCCGCCGCCAGCGTGTCGCCGGTCGAGAGCCCGCAGATCTTGACGCGCACGCTCACCAGAGGCTCCGGTGCTGGACCGCGCTCAGCGCGGGGCGGGGAGGGCGGTGCGGACGGGCAGGCCGCCCGCCGGAGCGGGCGCGACGGGCTCGGGCGCGTAGGCGCGCAGGCGCGCGGTCTCGCCCTCCAGGCGCCGGACCTCGCGCCCGCGGCGACGGGCGGTGCGGCGGACATTGCCCTGGCCGAGCCAGGCGAAGATGCCGCCGACCACGATGCCGACCGCGACCGCGGCGAAGAGCACCGCGTAGAGCGGCACGCTCGCGCTGAAGGCCGGCACCTGCGAGAACGGGTCGAAGGAGAGCCGCACCGGCTCGCGGTTGGCCACCGCGAACAGGATCACCAGAACGGCGATCGGCAGCAGCACCAGACCTTTCAGGAAACGGATCATCGTCTTCTCCAGACCGGAGGAATCCGGCTCACTCGGCCGCCGGGCCGTCGCCGATGCCGGCGGCGTTGAGGCGCTGGCGCATCTCCTTGCCGGTCTTGAACACGGGGATGGCCTTCTCGGACACGGCAACGGCCGCGCCCGTGCGCGGGTTGCGCCCCTTGCGCGCCTCCCGCCGCTTCACCGAGAAGGCGCCGAAGCCGCGCAGCTCCACCCGGTCGCCGCGGGCGAGCGCGTCGGCGATCGTGTCGAGGATCGCGTTGACCAGGATCTCGACGTCCCGCTGGTAGAGATGGGGATTGCGCTCGGCGATTCTGAGGACGAGCTCCGACTTGATCATCGTGGGGCGGTCTTCTCGAAGGAGCGAGGGGCGTGGGCGGCCGGACTCGGGAAGCCTTTGGCTCGGGGCGGCTCGGCTCAGGGCGTGCCGGCGGGGCGCCAGAGGACGAGCAGGCCGCCCTCGGTCAGTGCCCGCGTCTCGGTCTCCAGCCCGCGCAGGCGCGCCGAGAGGCCGTCGAGACCGAGGAGGTTCGCGCCGGTGCCAAGCGCCGACCACAGGCCGAAATCCGACTCCGAGCGCGGCTTCCAGTCCGTCACCGGCAGGTTCTTGGCGACCTTGCGCTCGCTCTCCAGCCATGCGACCGCCTGCCGCTCGCTGCCGAGCTCGTCCACGAGCTTCAGCGGGATGCTCTGGCGCCCGCTGAACACGCGCCCGTCCGAGACGGCGGCGAGCTGCTGGTCGCTCATCTTGCGGCGCTCGGCCACCAGCCCCTTGAACCAGGCGTAGGTGTCGCCGACCACGGAGGCCAGAGCCGCGCGCGCCTCGGGCGAGGTCGGCGCGAAGCCGGAGGGCTCGGCCTTGAGCGGCGAGGACTTGATGGCCTCGACCTTCACGCCGACCTTGTCGAGCAGCCCCGACACCTCGGGGTACTGGAACAGCACACCGATCGAGCCGACGAGGGAGGTCTCGCGCGCCACGATGTGGTCGGCGGCCAGCGCCGTGATGTAGGCGCCCGACGCCGCGGTGCCATCCACGAAGGCCACGACCGGTTTCTTCTCGGCGAGCTGGCGCAGGTTGCGGTAGAGCTCCTCCGAGCCCGTGGTCGAGCCGCCCGGCGAGTTGATCGAGACGACCACGCCCTGCACGGCCGAGGCCTCGCCCACCCGCTTCAGCAGCTTGGCGGTGGCCTCGCTGCCGGCGATGAAGCCCGAGACCGAGACGCGGGCGATCTGCGGGCGCACCGCGCCGAACCCGAGCCCCTCGCTGCCGGAGCGGGCGCGCAGGCCGACGGCGCCGACCGCGACCACGAGGCCGCCGATGCCCAGCACCCGCCAGAGCGAGAGCTTGCGGCGCAGGCGCCGGCGGTCGATCAGGAGTTCGGCGTCGGCGGCCATGCGATGGTGCTCTCCCTCGCGCGTCCGGCCCGCGGGCCGGCTTCCGTTTCTTGCTTGGATCGCGCCCGAGCCCGACCACATGGCCGGGGCGCCGATGGCTCCAAGCTGTCACAAGCGGCGCCGGTTTGCACCCAAACTTTGGTTGGGTCCAGAGGGTTGACTGAGATTGCCGGATCGATGGCGGCCCGGACCCCGGGCGTGCACGGGCGCCCCGGACCATCGTTCCAGCCGGGCGGCGCGCGCGGATCGCCCGGTGTGGCGGCCGGGTAGGGGCTGGCGGCCGGGGGCTATCGCGGCCGGTAGGTGCCGATGCTGCTCATGACCAGGGTGCGGGGAGTGTCCGCGTCCCGTGCGGATGTGATCGCCTTGCCGTACTGCTTCTCGATGGCCGCATCGAGCTTCCGCCCGGCCTCGCCGTCAGGGTCGACGATGGCATCGGTCAGTTCGTCGAGCGTGATCTTGAGCTTGTCCAGGCCGAGTTCCTTCTCGATCTTGGCAAGAAACGCCTCGCTTCCGGGCTCGCGCCGGATCTCGGCCAACTTCTGCTTGAGTGCGCGCCCGTACGCCTCCGCCGTGTCGAAGCTCTCCTGACGGACGTTCAGAAGCTCGCCCAGCCGCTCGAACAGCTTCGTCTTGACCTTGGTCAGGTTGACGGTGTTCACGCTGAACATCGCCTCGGTGATCTTGGCCCGAGCCTGCTTGTCGACCGGAAGGCCGCCGTCCCGCTGGCCGGCAGCGCTGGCGATGGCGACGAGGTCGGGCGACCTCACGGTGCCGGCCGCGTCGGCTGGCCGCGCCGCGCCGACTTCCCGCAGGGTGGCGATGGCAAAGTCGCGCATCGCGCTGACGGCTCTCATGACCCTGTTTCCGCCCGCTCGGTCGGGATCGGCGGCCGGGAAACTTGAAAGACCCGCTCCGCCGCAGCCGGCATCTGGCCAGGGAGATGCGAAAGTCAGGTTAACCGGCGCTGTCAGGCCGTATCGAGCTTGCTGAGCGCGGCGCGTTCCTCCGCCATCGGCGGCTCACCGACGGGCAAGTCGTGGTTTGGATCGGGCCGGAACCGCACCGCGCTCCCTCTCTCGCACGGGAGAGGGGACCCGTGCCCCGTTCGGAAGAAGCGTGCGTACGGTAGCCCGAGCGGGAGACGGGGCGCGGCGCGGTTCACGCCACCTGCCTCGGGCGGCGCATCCGAAACGATGATCCCGGCCCGCGGCGTGATCCGCCCCCGAAACGGCGAAGCCCGCCCGGGACGGATCCCGGACGGGCTTCGCGTGCGAGATGCCGCCGCCCGCACGGGCGGCGGAGCCTCTCGGCTCACTCGTCGTCGGAGCGCTTCTTGTTGAAGGCGGCGCCCAGGATGTCGCCGAGGGAGGCGCCCGAATCGGCGGAGCCGAACTGGGCCATCGCCTCCTTCTCCTCGGCCATCTCCAGGGCCTTGATCGAGACCTGCACGCGGCGGGCCTTGCGGTCGAACTGCACGACGCGGGCGTCGAACTTCTCGCCGGGGGCGAACCGCTCGGGACGCTGGTCGCCGCGGTCGCGGGCGAGCTCGGCGCGGCGGACGAAGGTCTGCATGTCGGTGTCGGCGATCTTCACCTCGACGCCCGAATCCTTCACCTCGACCACCTCGCAGGTGACGATCTGACCCTTCTTGATCTCGCCGGCCTCGGCGAAGGGGTCGCCGCCGAGCTGCTTCACGCCCAGCGAGATGCGCTCCTTCTCGACATCGACGTCGAGAACCTGGGCGCGCACCATGTCGCCCTTCTTGTACTCCTCGATGACCTGCTCGCCGGGACGGTTCCAGTCGAGATCCGACAGGTGGACCATGCCGTCGACGTCGCCCTCGAGGCCGATGAACAGGCCGAACTCGGTCTTGTTCTTGACCTCGCCCTCGACCTCGGAACCGACCGGGTGCTTCTCGGAGAAGGCCTCCCAGGGGTTCTGCAGGGTCTGCTTCAGGCCCAGCGAGATGCGGCGCTTGACCGGATCGACCTCCAGGATCTGAACCTCGACCTCCTGGGAGGTGGAGACGATCTTGCCCGGGTGGACGTTCTTCTTGGTCCAGCTCATCTCGGAGACGTGGATCAGGCCCTCGATCCCCGGCTCCAGCTCCACGAAGGCGCCGTAGTCGGTGATGTTGGTGACCCGGCCCTTGAGCTTGGCGTCGACCGGGTAGCGGGCCTGGATGCCCTCCCACGGATCCGCGAGCAGCTGCTTGATGCCGAGCGAGATGCGGTGCGTCTCGTGGTTGATCTTGATGATCTTGACCTTCACCGTCTGGCCGATCTGCACGACCTCGGACGGGTGGTTCACGCGGCGCCACGCCATGTCGGTGACGTGCAGCAGGCCGTCGATGCCGCCGAGATCGACGAAGGCGCCGTACTCGGTGATGTTCTTGACGACGCCGTCGATGACCTGACCTTCCTCAAGGTTGGCCACCAGCTCCGAGCGCTGCTCGGCGCGGCTCTCCTCGAGCACGGTGCGGCGCGACACGACGATGTTGCCGCGGCGGCGATCCATCTTGAGGATCTGGAAGGGCTGGGGGGTGCCCAGCAGCGGGGTCACGTCGCGCACCGGGCGGATGTCGACCTGGGAGCGCGGCAGGAACGCCACGGCGCCGTCGAGGTCGACGGTGTAGCCGCCCTTGACCTGGTTGAAGATCGTGCCGGTGACGCGCTCGTTGGCCTCGAAGGCCTTCTCAAGCTTGACCCACGATTCCTCGCGGCGGGCCTTGTCGCGCGAGATGACGGCCTCGCCGAGCGCGTTCTCGATGCGGTCGACGTAGACCTCGACCTCGTCGCCGACCTTGAGCTCGCCCTCGCGGCCGGGGCCGGTGAACTCCTTCAGGGCGACGCGGCCCTCGGTCTTGGCGCCGATGTCGATGACGGCCACGTCCTTCTCGATCGCGACGACGCGACCCTTGACGACGGACCCCTCGGTGATCTCGTGTTGGAGGAAGCTCTCCTCGAGCAGCGCCGCGAAGTCGTCGCGATAGGCGTTCTGCTGCAGGGCGGTACCAGCGGTCATTCTGTCTCCTGAGGACCCGCGCGGGGCCCGGCGTCGGCGGCTCGTGTTGCGATGCGTCCCCGTCCACCGCGGCCGCTCCCGGGATGGCGGGAGGGGCGACCGATCCTTGCCGGAGCGGCTTGCCGACGCAGTGATGCGCTGTCCGAGGGCGGTCCTGCCGGCTCTTGGCGGAGGGCACGCAGAAAAGACGAAGCGCGCAATCCTACCGAAAGGACGCGCGCTCCATACAGCAAAAGGATTCCGGAGACAATCGCGACGGATAAACCCGCCCCCTCCGGGGGGACGCGTCCGGCGCGGGCCAGCGCGCCTGTCAGTACGCCTCGTCGTCCTCGTCCTCGCTGCGCCGGCCCTTGAGTTTGGCGAAGACCGAATCGGCGTCGAGGCGCTCGTCGCCGCGGCCGGGGCGGTGGTCGTCCTCGGCCTCGTAGGCCTGCGCGGTCGAGACCTCGGCCGGCAGCAGCGAGGCGCCGGCATCCGCCTGGACGTGGGCCGGACGGTCGGCGGCAGCGCGCTGCACCTCGAAGTCGAGGTCGATCTGGGTGCATAGGCCCAGCGTCACCGGGTCCATCGGCTGGAGCGAGGCCGAATTCCAGTGGGTGCGCTCGCGGATCTGCTGGATGGTAGACTTGGTGGTGCCCACCAGCCGGATGATCTGCGCGTCCTTCAGCTCGGGATGGTTGCGCACCAGCCAGAGGATGGCGTTCGGACGGTCCTGGCGGCGCGACAGGGGGGTGTAGCGCGGGCCCTTGGTGGTGCGCTTCACCTCCGGCAGCTTCACCTTGGAGACCGCCTGCTTGAGCTTGTAGTGCGGCGACTTCTGCGCCTTCTCGATCTCGTCGCGGGTGAGCTGGCCCGTGGTGATCGGGTCGAGCCCCTTGATGCCGGCCGCGACCTCGCCGTCGGCGATGCCCTTCACCTCGAGCGGGTGCAGCTTGCAGAAATCGGCGATCTGCTCGAAGGCGAGCGAGGTGTTCTCGACCAGCCACACGGCGGTGGCTTTGGGCATCAGCGGACCCTGGGACATCGGGCGGCTCCACGTTCACGGGCGCGGGAACGGCCCGGAAAAGAGGGCACCGGTCCGCGGGCTCCGGCTCGACTTGTCCGGACGTCCCGTCTCACGCCACAAATTGGGGAATGCCCGCACTATAGGCGGGGAGCCGGGGCGGCGCAATCGTCGTGCGTCGGCGATTCGCGGCCGGCTCACGATCGTCGGCGCCGGTATCGGACCGGCCGCTTGCGCGGCGCCGCGCGGGGCTGTTTCCTGCGTTTACCTTCGTGCCGCACGGACAGCGCGCGCATCCGCCGTGTGCCGGGGCAACGATCTGAGGAGACATCGCAGTGGCTCACGAACTGCGCGCGGTCGGCGCCTCCGCCCGTCCCGGCCTCGACGGGATCGACCGGGCCGGGCTGGCGCGGACTCGCACCGACCTCGCCGCCTGCTTCCGGATGGCCGCCCGTTACGGGCTGGAGGAGGGGATCTGCAACCACTTCTCGGCCGTGGTGCCGGGGCGCGACGACCTGTTCGTGGTCAACCCCTACGGCCTCGCCTTCGCGGAGATCCGCGCCTCGGACCTGCTCGTCTGCTCCCTGGACGGGCACGTGCTGGAGGGCGAGGGACAGCCGGAGGCCACCGCCTTCTTCATCCACGCCCGGCTGCACGCCCGCCTGCCGCGGGCGCGGGCCGCCTTCCACACCCACATGCCGAACGCCACCGCCCTCAGCATGATCGCCGGGCAGCCGCTGGCCTTCGCCGGCCAGACCGCGCTGAAGTTCTACGGCCGGGTGGCGGTGGACGACGCCTATAACGGCCTCGCCCTGGACGACAGCGAGGGCGACCGCATCGCCGCGACGCTGGGCGAGGCGGACGTGGTGTTCCTGCGCAACCACGGGGTGATCGTCACCGGCCCGACCGTCGCCGAGGCCTGGGACGACCTGTACTACCTGGAGCGCGCCGCCGAGGTGCAGCTGAAGGCGATGGGCAGCGGGCGACCGCTGGTGCCAGTGCCGGCCGACATCGCCGCCCGCACCGCCGCGCAGATGCGCGAGGGCGACCCCGAGAGCGCGCGGCTGCACCTGGAGAGCATCCGGCGGCGCCTCGCCCGCGAGGAGCCGGATTTCTCGGGGTAGGGGGATCCCCCGGATCTCAGTCGAACAGGCTCGACACGCTCGACTCGGTCGCCGTGCGCCCGATCGCCTCGCCGAGCAGCGGGGCGATCGTCACCACGCGGATGTTGCGGGCGAGCTTGACGGCTTGCGTCGGCTGGATCGAGTCGGTGATGACGAGTTCCTTCATCCGCGAGGCGGCGATGCGCGAGACCGCGCCGCCCGAGAGCACCCCGTGCGTGATGTAGGCCGAGACGTCCTTGGCGCCGGCGTTGAGCAGCGCCTCGGCGGCGTTCACCAGCGTGCCGCCCGAATCGACGATGTCGTCCACGAGGATGCAGGAGCGCCCCTCGACGTCGCCGATGATGTTCATCACCTCCGACTCGCCGGGCCGCTCGCGGCGCTTGTCCACGATGGCGAGCGGCGCGTCGATGCGCTTGGCGATGGCGCGCGCCCGCACCACGCCGCCGACATCCGGCGAGACCACCATGCGGTCCTGGGTCGAGCCGCCCCGCTCCTTGATGTCGCGCACCATCACGGGCGCGGCGAAGAGGTTGTCGGTCGGGATGTCGAAGAAGCCCTGGATCTGGCCGGCGTGGAGGTCGAGGGTCAGCACGCGGTCGGCGCCGGCCCGGGTGATCAGGTTCGCCACGAGCTTGGCCGAGATCGGCGTGCGGCCCGAGGTGCGCCGGTCCTGACGGGCGTAGCCGAAATAGGGGATCACCGCCGTGATGCGCCGGGCCGAGGACCGGCGCGCGGCGTCGATCATGATCAGCAGCTCCATCAGGTGGTCGTTCGCCGGGAAGGCGGTCGATTGGACGATGAAGACGTCCTCGCCGCGCACGTTCTCCTGCAGCTCGACGAAGATCTCCATGTCGGCGAAGCGCCGCACCATGCACTTGGCCAGCGGCAATTCGAGATAGGCGGCGATCGCCTCGGCCAAGGGCCGGCTCGCGTTGCCGGCGATGATCTTGATCGAGGACGTCATGCGTGCAGCCCCACTTGCCCTCACCGCGCATCCCTGCGGGATGCATCTCGCGAATACCCGACACGATGTTCACCGACGGGCGCGAGCCCCGGCCGGACCGGCGGGGCTCTTACCAGCGGCGTGCTGTCGTCACAATGGTTTCATGCACTCCATGCGCCAGGCGCATGGGGCGCGCCTACGGCTCCAGCAGACGGTGCAGGTGGACGATGAAGTAGCGCGTCTGCGCGCTGTCGACGGTCGCCTGGGCCTTGGCCTTCCAGGCAGCCTGGGCGGAGGCGTAGTCGGGGAAGATGCCGACGATGTCGAGGCCCTTGATATCCCGGAAGCGGACGCCTTCGAGATCCGACAACTCGCCGCCGAAGACGAGGTGGAGCTTCTGGTCGCTGTCGATCGTGGTGGTCATGCGGCCTCCTGCCTGCGGCAGCACCCGGGGCACCCCGCCGCGGGCGGCGTGAGGCATGAGGCGTGCCGCGGCAGGCGGTCGCAAACCGCGGCAGGCGCGTCAACCCCGAAGGCGGTGTCGGGGCCGCGGCGGCCCGGCCCGGATGCGGGCTTGGGCAACGGGACGTTCACGGTGCGGGCGGGGAGGGCAGGCCAGGAGGAGATGCGGATGGACGGGACGGATCTGGCCTGGCGGGTCGAGGAGGCCTGCCGCAACGCTTGGCCGGCGCCGCGCGAGGCGCATCTCGGCGGCTGGCTGCTGCGGGCGGCCGGCGGCCCGACCCGGCGGACGAACGCGGTGAACCCGCTGCGCGGCCCCCGCGCGGGCCCGGAGGCGGCGGTCGCGGCCTGCGAGGCGGTCTTCCGCGGGCTGGGCCGGCTGGCCCTGTTCCGGATCGTCTCGCTCGCGCCGGAACTCGACCCGGCGCTGGCCCGCCAGGGCTACGCCGCCGAGGGCGCCTCGCTGACGCTCGTGGCCGACCTCGCGGGGGATCTCGCGGAGCTTGGCGCGAGCGAGGATCGGGTCAGCCTCGCCGAGGCGCCGGACGCGGCGTGGCTGGCCTTCCGCGCCGCAGTCAACCGGTCCGATCCGGAGGCGGAGCGCGCCTACCGGGCGATGCACGGCGCGATCCTGCTGCCGCGCGCCTGTGCGACCTTGTGCATCGACGGGGCGATCGCCGCGCAGGCCTACGGCGTGCTCGACGGGGATCTGGTGGTGATCGAGTCGGTGGCCACAGAAGAGGCGTGCCGCGGGCGGGGCTACAGCCGGCGCGTCGTGTCGGCGCTGATGCGCTGGGGCCGGTCCCGGGGTGCGACCGCCGCCTGCCTCCAGGTGGTGGCCGATAACGCGCCGGCCCGGGCGCTCTACGCGGGACTCGGCTTCGACCGGGAGGTGTCGCGCTACCATTACCGACGCGCGCCGGAGGCCGACTCGGGATCCGAAGCGGGCAGCCGGAGGACGGCGTGAGGGTCGTGGCGGGCTAGACGCGCGTGTCGACGACCCGGCCCTGGCCGGGCGGGGCAGGGGGCGCGGCGGGCTGGATCGCGCCCGCGACCAGTTCGTCCACCGCGCGATCGGCCGTGATCTGCTGGCGCGCCACCGCCACCCCCATCTGCTGGGAGAAGGCGGCGGCGAGCATCTGGGTGGCCTGGGCGGCGACGGTGGTCATGGGCCCAGTCTGACGGGCGCCGGTGAATCCGCCGTTACGGCCTTCACGCCTCGAACAGCGAGGCCTGCCGCGCCTCCGGCTCGGCGGGCTTGCTGCGGGTTGCGGCCCGGCGCGGCGCGCGGCGCGCGACCTTGTCGGACTCGGGCAGGGCAGAGGGCGAGGCAGGGGGCTCGGCCTCCGCGCCCTCCGGCCGCGCCCGCACCGTGCCGTCCGCGAATTGCAGGCTGAGGCCGGGCGCGCGGGCGGCGTCCGCGGCGCGGCGCACGGGCGTGCCGTCCGCGTCGCGCACCAGCACGTAGCCGCGCTCCAGCACGGCCCGGTAGCTCAGAGAGCCGAGGAGGCCGCCCAGCGCGGCGAGCCGGTCGCGGCGGCGCTCGACCGTGCGGGCGCCAGCCTGATGCAGCCGGGCCAGAACCGCGGCGAGCCGGTCCGCCCGGCGTGCCTCCAGCGCCCGGGCCCGCTCGATCGTGGCCTCGCGGGCGACGACGAGGCGGCGGCCGAGCTGGCCGAGATGCTCGCCCTTGCGCAGGAGGTCGTTGCGCACGGCCGTCCGGGGCCGGTGGTCGATGCGGGCGAGGCGCGCGCGGGCGTTGGCGAGCGCCACGTCGGGCGAGCGGCGGGCGAGCCGGTCGAGCAGCGCCTGCAGGCGCTGGCGATGGCCGCGCGCGCCCGCGGCAAGGGCCGGCGCGAGGCGGGCCTCGGCGAGGTCGAGGCGCTGGCGCTTGCCCGCTAGGAAGGCGTCAGCGGGGGGAATCGCCCGGGCCGCCGCCCGGAGGTCCGCGCGGTCGCGGTCCAGCCGGCGCAGCACCGCACCGTGGTTGCGCCCGCCGAGGTCGTGCACGGTCGCGACGAGTTCGGCGCGCACCGGCACCGCCATCTCGGCCGCGCCCGTGGGCGTCGGCGCGCGGCGGTCGGAGACGTAGTCGATCAGCGTGGTGTCGGTCTCGTGGCCCACCGCCGAGATCAGAGGGATCCGGCTCTCGTGGGCGGCGCGGACCACGCACTCCTCGTTGAAGGACCAGAGGTCCTCGATCGAGCCGCCGCCGCGGGCGACGATCAGCACGTCGGGCCGCGGGATCGGGCCGCCGGGCGCCAGGGCGTTGAAGCCGCGGATCGCGGCCGCGACCTCTTCCGCCGCGCCCTCGCCCTGCACCCGCACCGGCCAGACCAGGACGGGGCGGGGGAAGCGGTCCTCCAGACGGTGCAGGATGTCGCGGATCACCGCGCCGGTCGGCGAGGTGACGACGCCGACGACGCGGGGCAGGTAGGGGATGGGCTTCTTGTGCGCGGGATCGAACAGCCCTTCCGCGGCGAGAGCCCGCTTGCGCTCCTCGAGCAGCGCCATCCAGGCGCCGAGACCGGCCGGCTCCAGGCTCTCGACCACGATCTGGTACGAAGATTTGCCGGCAAATGTCGTGATGCGCCCGGTGGCGACCACCTCCAGCCCCTCCTGCGGCTTCTGGCGCAGGCGCCCGAACACGCCCTTCCAGACCACCGCGTCGATGCGTGCCTGCCCGTCCTTCAGGGAGAAGTAGGCGTGGCCCGAGCCGTGCTGGCCGCGATAGCCCGAGATCTCACCGCGCAGGCGCACGTGGCCGAAGGCGTCCTCCAGGGTGCGCTTGAGCGCCGCCGCGAGGTCGCCGACCGACCATTCGGGCTGGTTCGCGGCCAGCACTCGTGCGGAGGGCACGTCGGTGGCGGCGGGTTCCGGCGGGCGCTGGGCGGCGCGCGGGGGCGGGGGCACGAGGGGCATGGGGCCGGAGGCTAGTCCCTGGCGCCGGGCCGGTCGAGCCCGGGGCAGGGCGGGGCCACCGCTTTCGGGTGGGGCGGGGCGCGGGGGACACGATGGGGCCGTCACTCTCCCTCAGCTCTGCGGGAGAGAGCGAGTGACGCTCCCCTAGGCCGGCTCAGGCGGCGCGAGCCCGAGCATCAGCGCGACCGCCGCCCCGTCGCCGTCGCCCAGGAGGTCGGCCAGGGTGTAGCGGTCGAGCACAGCGAGGAAGGCCGCCAGCGCCTCGCCCAGCACCCGCCGCAGCCGGCAGGAGGGCGTGATGGCGCAGGCGCCGCCCGCGAAGCACTCCACCAGCGCCAAGTCCTCCTCGGTCTGGCGCACCACCGCGCCGACCACGATCTCGGCGGGGTCGAGCGCCAGCCGCAGACCGCCGCCCCGACCCCGGATGGTGCGAACCAGCCCGAGCCGGCCGAGCTGGTGCACCACCTTGGTCAGGTGGTTCTCCGAGATGCCGTAGGCGCGCGCGATCTCGCCGATCGAGCTCTGCCGCGGCTCGTTCAGTCCGAGATAGATCAGGGTGCGCAGGGCGTAGTCGGTGTAGCGGGTCAGGCGCATGCAGGGATCCGGGCGCCGAAAAGGTACATCATCGCTACACCTTTGTCTTGCGACCAAAGGTTGTAGGCTATAAAGGTGCATCGCCAATACACCTTCTGAGGCGACCATGCCCGAACCGCTCAACCCCGCCACCGTCGCGCTGATCAAGGCCACCGTGCCGGCCCTCGAGGCCCACGGCCTTGCCATCACCCGCCGCATGTACGAGCGCCTGTTCGAGAATCCCGAGATCCGCGACCTGTTCAACCAGTCCCACCACGGCGAGACCGGCTCGCAGCCGAAGGCGCTCGCCCAGGCGGTGCTGGCCTACGCGCGCCACATCGACGATCTCGGCGCGCTCGGCGGCGCGGTCGAGCGCATCGCCCAGAAGCACGTCGCGCTCAACATCCTGCCCGAGCACTATCCGCACGTGGCCGACGCGCTGCTGGCGGCGATCCGCGACGTGCTGGGCGAGGCGGCGACGCCCGAGATCTGCGCCGCCTGGGGCGAGGCCTACTGGTTCCTGGCCGAGATCCTGATCGGGCGCGAGGCGGCGCTCTACCGGGCGCACGCGGCGGCACCGGGCGGCTGGACCGGATGGCGCGCCTTCCGGGTGGAATCCCTGCGGGACGAGAGCGAGGCCGTGCGCTCGTTCTGGCTGGTGCCGGCAGATGGCGGGTCGGTGATGCCCCACCGGCCGGGACAGTATCTGGGCTTCCGCGTCGCGCTCTCCGGCGGGCCGGTGCTGAAGCGGAACTACTCGATCTCCTGCGCGCCGAACGCGCGGGCTTACCGGATCAGCGTGAAGCGCGAGAGCCGGCCGGGCCTGCCCGAGGGTCTCGTCTCGAACTGGCTGCACGACCATGCGGGTCCCGGCACGGTGCTGGAGGTGGCGGCGCCGGCGGGCGAGTTCGTGCTGGAGGGCGAGGGCCCGGTGGTGCTGGCGAGCGGCGGCGTCGGCCTGACCCCGCTGCTCAGCATGGCCGAGACGCTGGCCGCCGGGAATCCCGACCGTCCGGTCCTCTGGGCGCACGGCACCCAGAGCCGCGGCAGCCACGCCTTCGCGGCGGAGATGCGGGTGCTGGCCGAGCGGACACCGGGCCTCACGCTCGCGACCTTCTACGAGGATCTGGCGGTCGACGCGCCGCTCGGGCCGGACGCGCACCGGGGGCGGATCACGGCCGGCTGGCTCGTGGAGGCCGCGCCCGCGGGGGCGACCTTCTACCTGTGCGGCCCCAAGCCCTTCCTGGCCACCCTGACCCACGGACTCGCCGCCCGCGGCGTGCCGGCGGAGCGGATCCGCTACGAGTTCTTCGGCCCCGCGGACGAACTGGCGGCGCCAGAGCTGGAGGCGGCCTGAAGTCCCGGTTTCGAAAGGCCTGAGGCCTTTCGCGGGTGCAGGGTGGAACCCTGCATTTGGCTTCTCCGTCCCGGCTTTGCCGGGTCGGAGAAGCCAATCCCGGGGCTCCGGGACATCAGCCAGAGAGCGCCAGGGCCGCCTCCACCACCGCGTCCTGTCGGACATGGTGGAGCATGTGGCCCTCACCCCGCAGCCAGTGCAGACGGGCGCCTGGGATCAGCAGGGCGGCGCCGCGCCCGTGCAGGGTCTGGTTGGTGACGATGTCGCCGCTGCCGGACAGGATATGCACCGGCGCCCGGCAGAGCGGGTAGAGCGCCGCGCTGCGGGCGAGGTCGACCCAGAGCAGGTTGGCGTTCTCGCCGTCCGCGACGAGGCGGTCGGGCCGGCCCGCGAGTTCGAACGGGAAGCGGCGCGCGAAGGCCTCCGGCATGGCGCGGGGCAGGAACATCGCCCGCCACAGGAGCGGCAGCAGCAGCGCGTCCGTCGGGGCGAGCCCCCGCGAGAGCGGCGGTCCCACCACCGGCACGGCGCGCGGCCCGAACAGCACCTGCTCCAGCCGGGGCTCCGGGAAGGCGATCGGCGACACGGCCACGACGCCGCGGATCCGCTCGGGCGCCGCGAGGCCGCAGGCGAGCGCCACCGCCCCGCCGAAGGAGTGCCCGGCCACGACCGGGCGCTCCAGCCCGAGCGCGTCGGCCAGCGCCAGCACGAGGTCGGCCTGCCGCCAGAGCGAGGCGTCCGTGAGCCGCCCTTGCCCGCTCTCGCCGTGCCCGGGCCGGTCGATCGCCACGACCCGGAAGTGCCGGGCGAGGGCGGCCATCGGCCCGAGCCACATGTCGTCGAGCGTCACCAGGGCGCCGTGGACGAGGACGAGCGGAGGCCCGGCCCCGGTCTCCGTGTATGCGATGCGGGGAAAGCCCGGCAGGTCGAGGAAGCGGCGCGGGGCGGGGCCGTCGAACGGGTCGGGCGTCGGCGCGGGATCGGCCGCCATTCAGAGCCGCCGCCGCCGCGGACGGGGCCCGAGCAGCGTCGCGGCGCCGAGAGCGAGCCCCGCGGCGGCGAGGCCGGTCAGCGCCAGCGGGTGCAGGCTCGCCCGCGTGTAGGCGCTGGAGTTCAGCACCAAGGCGCCCTGGCCGCCGCGCACATCCCCGGCCCGGACGGGGGCGTGCAGGGCGCCCTCCGGGTGCTCGGGCGGCCGCGACCGCTTCTGGAAGGCGGTGATCGCCGGGGCGAGGTAGTCGAAGGCGCCCGGCGCGAACTCCTTGGTGGCGACCATCAGCTTGGCGGCGCCGCCGATATAGATGTCCCGCTGCGGGTGGACCGCGGCGTGCAGGATCGCGCGGGCCACCACCTCCGGCGCGTAGACCGGCGGCGGCAGCGTCGGCTCGCGCTCCATGTAGTTGCGGGCGCGCTGGGGCAGGGGGGTATCGACGGAGGCCGGCTTCACCAGGGTGACGGCGACCGGCAGACCCTCCTGCAGCAGCTCCATGCGCAGCGCGTCGGTGAAGCCCTTCACCGCGTGCTTGCTCGCCACGTACATGCCCTGGAACGGGAAGGGCAGGTCGGAGGCGACGCTGCCGAGATTGATCAGCCCGCCGCCGCCGCGGCTGCGAAAATGGTCGACGGCCACCAGCGAGCCCAGCACCGTGCCCCAGAGGTTGGTGCGCAGCAGGCGCTCGTGGTCGGCGTCGCTGATCTGCCCGAGCGGCCCGTAGATCGTCAGGCCCGCCACGTTGACCCAGGTGTCGAAGCCGCCGAAGGCCTCGACCGCGCGGGCGGCGATCCGCTCCACGTCCGCGCGGGCGCCGACATCGGCCGGCACGTCGATGGCCTGCCCCCCGTCGGCCTCGATCCCGGCGCGGATCTCGGCGAGCGCGTCGGCGCTGCGGGCGGCGAGCACCACCCGCGCGCCCCGCGCCGCCGCCATCCGGGCGGTGGCCAGCCCGATGCCGCTCGACGCGCCGGTGACGACGACGACCTGTCGCGCCAGCGGCGGCCGGCGGCCGCTCCCCCCGGCTCCGCTCACCGGTCGGCCTTCTCGCCCGCGGTGGTCAGCTCGATGTAGCGCAGGGTCGTCGGCTTGATCAGCTCGTTCACCCGCTGGGCCATCGCCTGCTCCTCGCGCAGCGACTGCTGGAAGCCGGTGTTGTGCGCGCCCTGGCCGGCGGCGTCCGCGATGGTCAAGAGCGAGGTGTAGGCCGCGATCTCGAAGTTCTCGAAGGCGTGGTTGGCGTAGGTGTTCTTCAGAATCTCGTCCTGGGCCGGGGTGTGGCCGAGCGCCATCATGTTGCCGACGAAGCCGAGGATGCCCTCCTTGATGGTCGAGGGGCTCTCGGAGAGGCTGCCCAGAGCCTCCTCCAGGCGCTGGCGCTGGCCGTGGGTCTCCTCGACGTGGCGGCGCAGCGCGTCGGCCATCTCGGGGTAGCGCTCCAGCCGCTCGATCTGCCGCTCCATGATCTGCAGCGCCTGCATCTCCAGGGCGTGGGTGTTCTTGAGGGCCGTCACGTAGATCGCGCGGGTGTCGAGAGTCATCGGAATCGTCTCCTCGGATGGCGTGCCGGCGGGCGGCACTGAAGGACCGTCCGGACATCAGCGCGCCGCGGTGCGGCCAAGTTTCCGGAACGATGCACGGAAGGGTTGCGTCATTCGGTCCGGAGCAGGTGCAGGCTGAACAGCCCCTCCGGGTCGAGCCAGACCCGCTCCGGCAGCCAGCCGGCCCGCTCGGCCAGCGCCCGGAAGGCGTCGGGCGGGTACTTGTGCGAGGTGTCGGTGCGGACGCTCTCGCCGTCGGCGAAGGGGAACGCGTCCCCGTCGAGCCGGATCGCCTGCGCCCCGCGCGCGACCAGATGCGCCTCGACGCGGAACGGATCGGGCTCGATCCGCACGGCGTGCGCGAAGCCTTCGGGATCGAGCGCCGCGCCGAGTTCGCGCCGCATCCGCACCAGGATGTTGCGGTGGAAGGCCGCCATCAGGGGACCGCCGTAGCTGCGGCGCAGCCGGGCCTCGTCCCGGGTAGGATCGACCCCGACGAGGAGGCGGGAGGGCCCGAGCGTGTCGCGGATGCGGGCGAGGAGGCCCTGCGCCGCTTCGGGCGCGAAATTGCCGATGCTGGTGCCCGGGAAGAAGCCGAGGACCGGCCCGTCGTCGAGCCGGACCGGCAGGCGCACCGGGCCGCCGTAATCGGCGCAGACCGGGGTCATGGCGACCGCCGGATAGTCCGGCGCAAGCCGGGCCACGGAGGCCTCGAGGTAGTCGCGGGAGATGTCGAGGGCGAGGTAGCGGGCCGGGCGGTCGAGGGCGTCGAGGAGGGTGCGGACCTTGCGGCTCGCGCCGCTGCCGTACTCGACCACGCTGGCGCCGGGGCCGACGAGCCCGGCGACCTCGGCGGCCACCGCCGGCAGCAGCGCGGTCTCGCGGCCGGTCGGGTGGTAGTCGGGGCTGTCGCAGATCCGGTCGAACAGGACCGAGCCGGCCTCGTCCCAGAGCCAGGTGCCGGGCAGGGTGCGGGGCCGGGCGGAAAGGCCCGCGCGCACCGCCTCGGCGAAGGCCTCGCGGGGCGCGTCCGCCATCGCTCAGGCCTCCCGGGTCGCGACGAGGACGGCGAGCGCGATGCGGTCGGCCCGGGCGTAGATCGGGTCCGCCAGTTCCTCGCCGTAGGCGTCCGGGTCGTATTCCCGGTAATGGGCTGAGAGGCCGGCGCGGGCGCAGGCCGTCAGCGCCGCCTCGCGGAACGGGTCCTCGCCCTCGACGATGACGGAGCCCGTGAACAGCACCAGGGCGCCGCGCGGGTTGAGGCGCGCGGCCGCGGCCTCGACCACGGCGAGCGACAGGCCCTCGCCGAACGCGCCCCCGCCGTGCCGGTAGGTGCGCCCTTGCGCGTCGAGCATGAAGGGCGGGTTCGAGACCACGAGGTCGAAGCGGCCCTCGGTACCCGAGAGGAGGTCGCTCGATACCGGCACCGTGCCGGTGACGCCCGCGAGCCGGGCGTTGAGCGCCGCGGCTGCGAGCGCGTTCGGGTTGATGTCCACGAGCAGAACCTCGGCCCCGGGCGCGCGCTTGGCGACCGCGATGCCCGCCGCCCCGCTGCCGCAGCCGATATCGACCGCCCGCCGCACCGGCGCCTCGCGCCCCGCGAGATACTGGGTCACGGACGCCACGAAGCGCATGGTGTCGGGCCCGAAGAACACGGCGTCCTGGGCGGTCGGCGGGTAGGCCGCGTGCACGAACAGCTCGCCGTCGAGGCTCGACAGGCGGATCGTGGCGCGCCAGAGCTCGCCCGCCGGCACGAGGATCCCGGCCTCGCGCATCAGCCGGAAGAGGTCCGGCGGCACGAGATCCTCCGCGAAGGGCCGGCTCCAGCCGAACACGTCGCGCAGCGACCGGGCGGGCGCGTCGCCCATGCGGCGGGCGACATGCGCGTGGGTCGCGGGCGTCACCGTGGTGAAGGCGTAGTCCCGGGCGCGCAGGGCCTCCGCCAGGGCCACGAGGGCGTCGTCCGAGGTCCAGAGCGCGCTCACGGCTTCTCTCCGTTCGTGTCGCTGTCCGTCTCGGCGTCCGTCCTGGCGGCCGCATCCGGGGCGGCCCCGTCGAGGCGGCGCGCGTCGAAGGCGCCCGCGCGGAGATCCCGGGCCACCGCCGCCCAGTCGGCGCCGGGCTCCGGGCTGCCGCGCCGGAACGGGCAGGCCCAGTCGGCCGGCACCGCGCGCCCGCTGTACTGCACCGCCTCCGAGCGCTCGCCGTGGCGGGCGAGCATCGGGTTGACGGAGCCCGCCAGGTCGGCGTCGCGGGCCAGGATCGTCTCGCGCAGGCGCTCGTAGCGCCCTTCCGCCCGCAGGCGCTCGAACTGGTCGTGCAGGTTGAAGACGAGGACCGGCGCCTCGAAGCGGCGGGCGAGCCGGCTCGCCCGCGGGTGCAGGCCGACGATGAAGAAGGCCTCGCCCGCGAGGCTCAGGGAGAAGTGCGGGTCCTCCGGATCGTCGGCGACGCGCGGGTCGGCGGCGTGGCCGATGCGGCAATCCTGGTCGGCGAGCGCCTGGGCACGGGCCCAGAGCGCGGCCTCGAACGCCTCCTCCGAGAGGTCGTGCGGGCCCTCGAACACCACCGCGAAGCTCTGGAACAGGTCCGCGCGCGCCTTGTAGCGGCCGATGAAGGCGAGCAGCGCCGCGTAGAGCCGCGCGTCGCCGCCGCCGTCCGTGATGTCGCGCGCGACCGCGATGCGCAGGCGCCCGCGGGTGAGGGCGGACTTGGCTCCGACGCAGGGGAAGGGCGGGTTGCGGATGAAGGCGCGGAAGCGCTCGGCCAGGGGATGGCCGGCATCGTCCGCGGGAAGGCGCAGGGAGGACTGAGGGAATCCGGGACGCTGAGGAACCTGTGGCGGGGCGGCTACCTGTTGCATGGGCACCTGTGGCTGTCGCACGGGCGCGACCGCGCGGCTGCGCCCGGCAATTACGGCTCAGTCCAGATCGGACATGGAGAGGTCGAGCGCCCGCTCATGCGGTGTCGATCTGGGCAGAGAACCGAAGCCGCACAGGATGGTTCCGAACGATTGACGGCGTCCGATGCGACAAATGCTTTCCGCACTTGAGGAATTACAGCCGCGCACCTGATTTATGTTAGGAAGATCTGGAAGCGGGACAGCGTTCCGGCCCGACAAGAACGGCAACGCATCGGTCCGGCCCGCTTCCGCTCGATCCATATGCTGACCCGGAGCGCGCACGCGCCTGCGGGGCAGGGACCTCCAGGGGGTCGCAGATCCCGCACGGGGGTGGCGCAGGACGCGACCCCTGCCCCATGCACAGCCCCGCCGCCCCTCCCTGCGCTCGGGGAGGAGCGGGCCGGACCCGCATCCGAAGCGCTCGCGCGGAACGCGTCTCAGGCGGCGCGCACGGTGGAGAGGAAGCGCCGCACCTCCGCCGAGAGATGTTCGGACTGGCGCGAGAGGTCCGAGGCCGAGGCCAACACCTGCGCCGCCGCAGCCCCGGTCTCCTCGGCCGCGCCCGCCACGCCCGCGATGTTCGTGGTCACCTCGCCGGTGCCGGCCGACGCCTGGGCGACGTTGCGCACGATCTCCTGCGTCGCCGCGCCCTGCTCCTCCACGGCGGCCGCGATCGCGTTGGCGACGTCCGAGATCTCGCGGATGCGCGCACCGATCCCGCCGATGGCGCCCACCGCCTGATCCGTCGAGCCCTGGATCCGGCCGATCTGGCTGGTGATCTCCTCGGTGGCGCGCGCGGTCTGGTTGGCGAGTTCCTTGACCTCGGCGGCCACCACCGCGAAGCCGCGCCCCGCCTCGCCGGCCCGCGCCGCCTCGATCGTCGCGTTCAAGGCCAGGAGATTGGTCTGGCCCGCGATCTGCGAGATCAGCGCCACGACGTCGCCGATGCGGCTGGCCGCCTGCGCCAGATCCTGCACGAGGCCGGCCGTGGCGGCGGCCTCGGCCACCGCCGCCTGGGCGAGGCTCGCCGACCCCGAGACCTGCCGGCCGATCTCGGCCACCGACGAGCCCAGCTCCTCGGCGGCGGCCGCCACCGTGTTGACGTTCTGGGCCGCCTGGGTGGCGGCGGCCGCCACGCCGGTGGATTGGGCGGCGGTCTCGTCCGCGGTGGCACTCATGCCCTGGGCGGTGGCCTGCAGCTGGCCCGCCGCTGCGGAGACCGTGCCGACGATGCCGCCGACCGCCTGCTCGAAGCCGTCCGCCATCTGGCGCATGCCGGCCTTGCGCTGCTCTTCCGCCGAGGCGCGGGCGAGCGCCGTCTCCGCCTCCAGCTGGCGGCTGCGGATCAGATTCTCCTTGAACACCTGCACGGCGCCCGCCATCGCACCGATCTCGTCGCCGCGCCCGCCGTAGGGGATCTGCGAATCCGTGTCGCCGCCGGCGAGAGCCCGCATCGCCGCGGTCATGCGCTCGATCGGCCGCGACACGCCGAGGAGGCAGAAGGCCATCGCGCCGAGCGCGATCAGCACGGCGACGCCGAGCATCAGCACCGTCGCGCGGGTGGCCGAGGCCTGCTCGGCGCGGACCTCCGCGTCGGCCGTCTTGGCGGCCGCGAGGTTGACGTCGACGAGCGCGCGCGCCGCACCCGAGCCCGCGAGGTAGTTGGCGTTCATCGGCCCCCGGAAGAAGGCCATCGCCTCCGCGTGGCGCTCGGACGGGAAGGCCCGCAGCCGGTCCCAGTCCGGCTTCATCAGGGCGAGCTTGGCCAGGAGGTCGTCGTAGATCCTCTGCTCAGCGGCCGAGGTGACGCGCGCCCGGTAGGCCTCGATCTGACCGTTCCGGTCGTCGGAGAACGCGACCGCCTTGGCCAAGCTCTCGGCCCGCTCGGTCTCGCTCTCGGCCGTGACGTACCGAAACTGCCAGAGCCGCGTCCGGATGATCGTGGCGTTGATGCCGTGCGCGGCATTCACCGACGGGATCGTGTCGTCGAGCAGCAGCGTGGTGCGGGCCGCGACCGCGTCGAGCTTGACGAGCGCCAGACCGCCCTGCGCCAGCGCCAGGACGAGCATCAAGCCGAACAATCCGGCCAACCACTGCTTGAGATTGAGCCCCATCGAAATATCCTTCTCGGTTCACCCGAAGCCTCTCGATCCTCCTCTAATGAAAGACGGTTAACGATCATCGAACACATGCTACCCGGACAAGAAGCCGGAGAAGCCTCTTTTTGTCGATGCTCGTTTTAATTCCGCTCCGCCGATCCTACCTGAAGTCTCAACTTGCGGACTCTCTCACGCTCCGAACGTGAATTCTCCAGGCCTCTGCGACATCAGACCTGCGGCCATGGCCCGGACGAGCGTTTCGAGCTGCACCCGCAGAGTCGCGGCGGGCAGCGCCATGCGCTGCTCGTCGAGTCCCAGCGCGACGATGCCGTGGGTGGCCGAGAACAGGCTGCGGGCGAGCAGGCTGCGCTCCGGCTCCGGCAGGTCGGGGCGGAGAGCGGCGAGGGGGCGCTCGATGCGGCTGAACAGGCGCGCCTGCTCGGCCACGTACCAGTCCGGCGCCCGCTGGCCAGGCGGCGGGCGGTGCCGGAACAGCGCGTCCCAGCGCAGCGGATGCGCCTGCGCGAAGGCCAGATAGGCGAGGCCGAGCCGCACTAGCGCGTCGGCGGCCGCGCGCGGGTCAGCGGTCGCTCCTACAGTCCCTCCTCCGGCCGGCCGGTCGGGAGCCGGCGCGTCCACGGGCCCCAGGGCCGCGTCGAACAGGTTCAGGGTGCGCAGGTTCACCGCCAGCGCCAGGGCGTCGAGATCCGGGAAGACGGTGTAGATCGCCCCGACCGCGCAGCCCGCCGCCCGCGCCAGGTCCCGCGCCCGGAGGGCGGCGAGGCCCTGCTCCGCGACCGTGCGCTCGGCGGCGCCGATCAGCGCCTCCCGCAGGGCCGCGCGGCGCTCCCCGCGCCGGTCCGCGGACGGATCCATCCGCGGATCCTCGGGTCGGTCCCCGCCCGAGCCGCCGCTCACGCCCGCGTCCCTGCGCGGCGCGGGCGCGCCGCAGGAGGTGCCGCAGCGCACTGAACATCGTTCATAACCGTGCGACCTATCGGTTCGTGAACATCGTTCACGGAGTGGAGCGATCCCATGTTCAAGCTGTTCGAGACCCTGTTGCGTGGCCAGGCGGCGCGGGCCGCCGAGGAGATCTTCGACCGTAACGCGCTGCTGATCCTGGACCAGCAGATCCGCGAGACCCGCGCCGGGCTGGAGCGGGGCCGGCAGGCGCTCGCCGCGGCGGTGGCGGGCGACCGCGCCGAGGCGCGCCGCCTGGAGGAAGCGGAGGCGCGCATCGCCGCGCTGGAGGCGCAGGCGGTCGCAGCCCTCCGGGGCGGGCGCGACGACCTCGCGACGGAGGCGGCCGCCTCGATCGCGGACCTGGAGGCCGAGCGCGACGCCCTGAAGGCGGCCCGGGCCCGCTTCGCGGCCGAGATCGGGCGCATCCGCGCCCGCGTCGCCGACGCGACGCGGCGGCAGGCCGAGCTGGAGCGCGGCCGGCGCGTCGCCGCCGCGCAGGAGGCGGTCCGCCGCCTCGGCGCGGGCGCCGCCCGGCAGGACGCCGCCACCCTGCGCGAGGCCGAGGCGACGCTGGCGCGCCTCGGCGCCCTCCAGGCCGAGGCCGCCGACACGGAGGCCGCGCTCGCCGAGGCCGAGCCCGGCCGGGACATCGGCGCGCGCCTGGAGCGGGCGGGCTTCGGTCCGGCCCCGGGCTCGGCGGGCACGCCGACCGGCGGCGCGGTGCTGGAGCGCCTGCGCCGGCGCGCAGCCGAGCCGGTCTCCGAGCCGGCCGCCGAAACAGTGTCCGCGACCGCCTGACCCGTCCGCCGATCCATTCCCCGCGTCCGATTCCCAGGAGACACGACCATGACCCACGAGCAGACGCAGCAGCACTCCTCCGGCTGGGTGAGCTTCACCTACGCCTCGTTCCTCGGCTCCATCGCGATGGTGGCGCTCGGCATCGTGTTCATGCCGATCGACATCTGGCTCAAGGGCTACTTCGCCATGGGCACGGTGATGCTGATCCAGTCCTGCGTGACGATGACCAAGACGGTGCGCGACGTCCACGAATCCCGCCGCATGGTCAACCGCATCGAGGACGCCCGCACCGAGCGCCTGCTGATGACGGCGACCAAGGAGTAGGGGCACGCCCTCGGCGGCCCTCCCGTGCCTCTGCGGAGGCGGGGGAGGGCCACCCGCTTGAGTCCGGCCCCGCATCCGCGATACCGCCGGAGGCCGATGCGCGGATGGTGCGGGGATGGTGGGAGTCTTGCGAGGGCGCTCCGCATGGACCTGAACACGATCGAGAGCGTGCTGACACCCGGCGTCCGGGAGGCCCTGCCGCCCTGGCGGACGGGCGACGCCTGGCTCGCGGGCGGGACTTGGCTGTTCTCCGAGCCGCAGCCGCATCTCGCCCGCCTCGTCGATCTCGCGGGGCTCGGCTGGGCGCCGCACGCGGTCACGGCGGAGGGCTTATCGATCGGGGCCACCTGCACCATCGCGGCGCTGGAGCGGCTCGACCTGCCCGCGGACTGGGCGGCGCGGCCGCTCGTCGGGCAGTGCTGCCGGGCGCTGCTCGGCTCGTTCAAGGTCTGGAACGCGGCGACCGTCGGCGGCAACCTCTGCCTCGCGCTGCCGGCCGGGCCGATGATCGCGCTCACCGCCGCCCTCGACGGCACCTGCCTGATCTGGACGCCGGAGGGGGGCGAGCGGCACCTGCCCGTGCTCGACCTCGTGCTGGGCCCTTGCGCGACGGCGCTCCACCCCGGCGAGGTGCTGCGCCGGATCGACCTGCCGGCCGCCGCGCTCCGGCGCCGCGCCGCCTTCCGGCGCATCGCCCTGAGCCCGAACGGACGCTCGGGCGCTCTGCTGATCGGCACGCTGGACGGGACGGGGGCCTTCGCCCTCACGGTAACGGCCGCGACCCGCCGGCCGCTGCAGGTCCGCTTCGCCACCGTGCCGGAGGCCGGGGCGCTGGAATCCGCGCTCGCGGCGATCCCGGACGACCTCTGGTACGACGACGTGCACGGCGCGCCCGCCTGGCGCCGCCACGTCACGGGGCTGCTCGCCGCGGAGATCCGCGGCGAACTCGCGAGCGAACCGGGGGAGGGGGCGTGATGCGGCTCACGGTCAACGGGCAGGCGCAAGGCGCCGACGCCCGCCCCGGCCAGTGCCTGCGCACCTATCTGCGCGGCCTCGGCTGGTACGGCGTCAAGAAGGGCTGCGACGCGGGCGATTGCGGCGCCTGCACGGTCCATCTCGATGGCGAGCCGGTCCATGCCTGCATCACCCCGGCCTTCCGGGCGGCGGGGCGCAGGGTCACGACGATCGAGGGGCTCGCGGGCGCCTGCGCGCCGGGGGGGCCCGTCCCCGCCGACCTCCACCCGATGCAGGCGCGCTTCCTCGCCGCGCAAGCGTTCCAGTGCGGCTTCTGCACCCCCGGCCTGGTGATGACGGCCGCCGCCCTCGACCAGGGCCAGCGCCGGGATCCCGGCGCGGCGCTGAAGGGCAATCTCTGCCGCTGCACCGGCTACGGCGCGATCGCCGACGCGCTCGACGGGGTCTCGCGGGCCGAGGCCTACGAGCCCGGCGCCGATCCGGTCGGGCGCTGCCTGCCCGCACCCGCGGGTCCCGCCGTGGTGACGGGCCGGGCCGCCTACACGCTCGACCACGCGGTGCCGGGGCTCCTGCACATGAAGGTGCTGCGCTCCCCCCACGCCAGCGCCCGCATCCGCGCGATCGATGCGGCCGCCGCCCGCGCGCTGCCCGGCGTCGTCGCGGTGCTCACCCACGCGGACGCGCCCGACCGCGCGTTCTCGACCGCCCGCCACCACAACCCGCGGGACGACGCCGCCGACACCCGGGTGCTCGATCCCGTCATCCGGTTTATTGGCCAGCGCGTCGCCGCGGTGGTGGCGGAGACGGAGGCCGCGGCCGAGGCCGCCCTCGCGCTGATCACGGTCGATTACGAGATCCGCCCCGGCGTGCTCGACCCGGAGGCGGCGCTCGCCCCCGGCACGCCCCGCGTCCACGATCCGGCCGACCGCCCCGCCCCGGAGCCCGGCGCCGACGCGCCCCCGCTGCACGGCCACCCGAACCTCGCGGCCGAGGCGCACGGGTCGATCGGCGACGTCGAGGCGGGCTTCGCGCAGGCCGACGCGGTGCACGAGGGCACCTACGTCTCGCAGCGGGTGCAGCACGCGCATCTGGAGACCCACGCGGCGATGGGCTGGCTCGACGCGGACGGGCGCCTCGTCATCCGCGCCTCGACCCAGGTCCCGTTCCTCACCCGGGACGCGCTCTGCGCCCTCTACGACCTGCCGCGCGAGCGGGTGCGGGTCGCCTGCGGCCGGGTCGGCGGGGGCTTCGGCGGCAAGCAGGAGATGCTGACCGAGGATCTGGTCGCGCTGGCCGTGCTCAAGCTCGGGCGCCCCGTGGTCTGGGAACTCACCCGCGAGGAGCAGTTCGCGACGACCACCACCCGCCACCCGATGCGGGTGCGGGTGAAGCTCGGGGCGAAGGCGGACGGCACGCTGACGGCCATCGCGCTCGACGTGTGCGCCGAGACCGGCGCCTACGGCAACCACGCGGGCGGCGTGCTCCACCACGGCTGCAACGAGGTGATCGCGGTCTACCGCTGCCCGAACAAGCGGGTGGACGGCACCAGCGTCTACACCAACACCGTGCCGGCCGGGGCCTTCCGCGGCTACGGGCTGAGCCAGACCATCTTCGCGATGGAATCGGCGATGGACGAGCTCGCCCGCACGCTCGGCATCGACCCGTTCGCGCTGCGCCGCCGCAACGCGGTGCGGCCGAGCGACCCGATGGTCTCGACGAGCCTGGAACCGCACGACGTGGAGTACGGCAGCTACGGCCTCGACCAGTGCCTGGACCTGGCCGAGGAGGCCCTGAGGGCCCTGCCGGCGGCCCGGCCCGAGCCCGGCTGGCGGGTGGGGCGGGGGATGGCGCTCGGCATGATCGACACGATCCCGCCCCGGGGCCATCTCGCCGAGGCGCGGATCCGGCTCGACCCGGACGGCACCTACGCGCTCCGAGCCGGCACCGCCGAGTTCGGCAACGGCACCGCCACGGTCCACGCCCAGCTCGCGGCCGCGGCGCTCGGCACCGCGCCCGACCGGATCCGCCTGGAGGCGGGGGACACCGACGCGGTCGGCTTCGACACCGGCGCCTACGGCAGCACCGGCATCGTGGTCGCGGGCCAAGCGACCCACCGGGCCGCGACCGCGCTCGCCGAGGCTCTGCGCGGGGCCGCCGCCGCGCGGCTCGGGGCCGACCCGGAGGCCTGCCGGCCGGAGCGGGACGGCGTCGCGGGGCCGGGCGGGACCGTTCCGCTCGCCGCGCTCGCCGGCCTGGCGGCGGAGGGGTTCGCCACCGGCACGCCCCGCTCGGTCGCCTTCAACGTGCAGGCCTTCCGGGTCGCGGTGCACGAGCGAACGGGCGTGGTGCGCATCCTCGACAGCATCCACGCGGCCGATGCTGGCCGAGTGATCAACCCGATGCAGTGCCGCGGCCAGGTCGAGGGCGGGGTGGCCCAGGCGATCGGCGCCGCGCTCTACGAGGACATGCGCCTCGCGGACGGCGCGGTCGCGACGCGCAGCTTCCGCAACTACCACATCCCGGCCTTCGCGGACGTGCCGCGCACCCGGGTGCTGTTCGCCGAGACCCACGACGCGGTGGGCCCGCTCGGCGCCAAGTCGATGAGCGAGAGCCCGTTCAACCCGGTCGCGGCGGCGCTTGCCAGCGCGATCCGCGACGCCACCGGCCACCGCCCGACCGCCACGCCCTTCGCCCCCGACCGGATCTTCTCGGGCGTGGCGGCGGCCTGCGCCGCACAGCCTGTCAGCAGCCCGTCATGAGCGACCTCGCATGAGCCACACAGCCGCCGAACTCGACGGCGCCGTCCGGGAGATCGCCGAGGAGATGCGGGAGCGGCCCGACCGGGGCACGGTCGCCGACTACATCCCGGAACTCGCCACCGTCGATCCGCGCCGCTTCGGCCTCGTGGTGATCGACGCCGCCGGCCACGTCGCGGCAGGCGGCGACGCGGACATGCCCTTCTCGATCCAGAGCATCTCGAAGGTCTTCACCCTGACGCTGGCGCTGGGCATGGTCGGCGACCGGCTCTGGCGGCGGGTCGGGCGCGAGCCCTCGGGCAGCCCCTTCAACTCGATCGTGCAGCTGGAGCGCGAGCGCGGCATCCCGCGCAACCCCTTCATCAACGCGGGCGCGATCGCGGTCACCGACGTGATCCTGTCCGGCCATCAGCCGCGGGAGGCGCTCGGCGAGATCCTGCGCTTCATGCAGTTCCTGGGGCAGGACGCCTCCATCGTCATCGACGAGGCGGTGGCGGCCTCCGAGCAGCGCACGGGGTTCCGCAACACGGCGCTGGCGAACTACATGAAGTCCTTCGGCGTGCTTGACAATCCGGTGGTCTACACGCTCGGCGTCTACTTCCACCACTGCGCCATCGCGATGTCGTGCCGCCAGCTCGCCACCGCCGGGCGGTTCCTGGCCCATTCGGGGATGAACCCGGCCACCGGCCACTCGGTGGTCTCGCCGGAGCGGGCGCGCCGCATCAACGCGATCATGCTGACCTGCGGCCACTACGACGGCTCGGGCGAGTTCGCCTACCGGGTCGGCCTGCCCGGCAAGAGCGGCGTGGGGGGCGGCATCCTGGCGGTCGCCCCCGGCAAGGCCTCGATCGCGGTCTGGTCGCCGGGCCTCGACGCCGCCGGCAACTCGCATCTCGGCCGCATCGCGCTGGAGGCGCTCACCCGGCGCATGGGCTGGTCGATCTTCGGAGTGTGAGATCCGTGCAGGGTGTCCGCTTCAGCGCCCGCGCGGGAGGCGGTTGCGCTCGGCCTCCTCCTGGATCGCGGCCTCGTGGTACCAGCCGCTGCCGGCGGTGCAGATCTGCGGGGCGGCGGCGGGCGCCGCCGCGCGGGCGGCCTGGCCGGCGCGGCCCCCGACCGGGAACGTGTAGATCTTGGCGGTCGGGCGATGGAAATCGGTGTTCATGGGGCTCGGCGCTCCCTCTATCCGCGATAGGGTCCCAACGCATCGGCGGCGCTGTCGATACGAAGATGCCCACTCTTTGCGCGTTCTGCACCCCAGAAATCACTGTTTGCCGGCAATTTGCGCAGCGTGCCTCTTGCGAAATCCACTGACGCCTGATCGCCCACGATTCTAAAAACCACTGCCTCTTCGGTGTGCGATTTTGAGGGTCCCCTGGCACTGCACAGAAGGCAGGCATTGAGCCGGCGCAATGGAAGAATGCCGCGTCGGCGCGAGACAAGTCGCGGTCCTCCGGGCGGTTCCGTCACCGAGGCGCGTTTTTCGCCGCTTCCCGCGCCCGAGACCGCGGGATTGGCACGGCCTGTGCAAGAGGGGCCGCGAGCCGTCGCCGGCGCACAGGATCCGCGATCTCCAGGACTTTTACTCCAGGACTTTTGTCAGGGTTTGACGAGAGAATCACGATGACGAAGTACAAGCTCGAATACATCTGGCTCGACGGCTACACGCCGGTTCCGAACCTGCGCGGCAAGACCCAGATCAAGGAATTTTCCGAGTTCCCGACCCTCGAGCAGCTGCCGATGTGGGGCTTCGACGGCTCCTCGACCAAGCAGGCCGAGGGCGGCTCCTCCGACTGCATGCTGAAGCCGATCCGCCACTTCCCCGACCCGGCCCGCACCAACGGCGTGCTGGTGCTCTGCGAGGTGATGATGCCGGACGGCGTCACCCCGCACGAGTCGAACAAGCGCGCCACCATCCTCGACGACGAGGGCGCCTGGTTCGGCTTCGAGCAGGAATACTTCTTCTACCAGAACGGCCGCCCGCTCGGCTTCCCCGAGAGCGGCTACCCGGCCCCGCAGGGCCCCTACTACACCGGCGTCGGCTACTCCAACGTCGGCTCGGTCGCCCGCCAGATCGTCGAGGAGCACCTCGACCTCTGCCTCGCCGCCGGCATCAACCACGAGGGCATCAACGCCGAGGTGGCCAAGGGCCAGTGGGAGTTCCAGATCTTCGGCAAGGGCTCCAAGCGGGCTGCCGACGAGATGTGGATGGCGCGCTACCTGATGCAGCGCCTCTGCGAGAAGTACGAGATCGACATCGAGTATCACTGCAAGCCGCTCGGCGACACCGACTGGAACGGCTCGGGCATGCACTGCAACTTCTCGACCGCCTACATGCGTGAAGTCGGCGGCAAGGAGTATTTCGAGGCGCTCATGGCCGCCTTCGACAAGAACCTTCACGACCACATCGCCGTCTACGGCCCGGACAACGACAAGCGCCTGACCGGCAAGCACGAGACCGCGCCCTGGAACAAGTTCTCCTACGGTGTGGCCGATCGCGGCGCCTCGATCCGCGTGCCGCACTCCTTCGTGAAGAACGGCTACAAGGGCTATCTTGAGGATCGCCGCCCGAACTCGATGGGCGACCCCTACCAGATCGCCAGCCAGGTGCTGAAGACCATCTCCGAGGTTCCGACCGGCGCCGCCGCGGCCGCCGCCTGATCCTCCGCGGCGCGGGACGCGCGCCGCACCATCGCCCGAGGGGCCGGCGATCCGCGAGGGTCGCCGGCCCCTCCTCGTTGCGGGCTTCGCACGCTTCGGCGCCGCGCAACCTGAGCACGAGGATTAAGCCTAATGAAGCATAAACGCCTCACGGGCGCGTGACTTTGTTCCCAGGTCCGCCAAAACCTGAGATGGTCGAGGCATCGGGAGGGCAGGGCATGATCGAGCGGCGGCGAAACGGGCGGAACCGGACCTTCCTGGGCGGTGCGATCACCTTCAACCATGGCCAGCAGACCCTGTCCTGCCGCGTGCGCAACCTCGGCACAGAGGGGGCCCGGCTCGACTTCAGCGGCGCCGTGCCGTTGCCGGAGGAACTCGACCTGTCGATCGAGTCGCGCCGGGAGCATCACCGTGCGCGGGTCGTCTGGCGGCGCGGCGACAGCCTGGGCGTGGCCTTCCTGCCGCGGGCCGCGAACCTGATCGATCTGGCGAGCGCGCGCCGCGCCCGGACCTGACGGGCCGAGCCGCTCCGGCTACCGCCGGTGCTTCGCCCGTCGCATGCAGGCGTGGTAGATCTGCCGGCCGATCGCCTCGGGTTCGAGGCCGCGGGGATTGGGCGCCGAGAACACGCGGGCGCGGGCTTCCTGACGGCAGGCGGCATCCTGCGGGCCGCGGATCGGCGGCTCCGCGCGCGCGCCACCCGCGGCAAGCGCTGCCAACGCCATCCCCAAACAGGCCCCGATCGTCGCGCGCGTGTCGGTCATCGTACGGATCCCCCTGCGGCCCGGTTCGGGGCCGCCCCACCCGAACAATAGCGCGGCCCGGCCGCGGAGGAAGCGGGACAGGACGCGGACGCTCGGCGGCCGCCGCCGCGTCAGGGCATCACCCACACGCAGCCGCCCGAGGGCTGCGCGAGGCACTCGTAGGGGGCGCCGCCCACCATCGCGCGGTGCTCGACCGCGCCGATCCCCTCGCGCGGGACGAGCCGGCAGCCGGGCCGGCCGGCGACGAGGGCCGCGGCGCGGGTCCGGTCCTCGCCCGCGCTCGCGGCAAGCTGGCGCAGGGCCACGAGGCTCTCGCAGACCGGGACGGTCGCGGCCGGAGCCTGCGCGGCGGCCGGCAGGGCGGCGAGCAGCAGAAGGGGACAGGGCAGGAAGCGCATCGCTCGGCTCCGCGCGGATCGGAGGCGGGGAGATGGGATGCGGCGGCCGCGCGCCAAGGGGTTCCGCCGGCACGCGGCCCCACCGACGGCGCGGACCGGTCCGGCGGATTGTGCCGAGATCCTCGCCGAGATCCTTGCCGACATGCAAACGCCGTCCGTGCGGGGCACGGACGGCGTCGGTGGACGATTGATGATCGGCCGGGGCGGCGGCCCGAATGGGCCGCGCCGTCTCAGCGCTTCACTTTCGCCTTGGCCTTGCGGGCGGCGTAGCGGGCGTCGCGAGCCGCCTTCTTGGCAGAGAGCTCGGCGGCCTTGCGCTCCTGCGTGGCGGCGAGTTCCGCCTGCTCGCGGGCGATCTGGGCGGCGAGTTCCGCCTCCTCGCGGGCGCGCTTCTCGGCCGCGGCCTTCAGCTCGGCGGCGACGCGGGCGGCCTCGCGCTCGCGGGTGCGCTCCTCGCGGGCGCGGGTGACCGCGGCACGGGCCTCGGCCTTGGCCCGGACCTCAGGGTCGTCGGCCGGGGGGCGGGCCTTGAACTTGGCCAGCAGGGCGGCCTTGGCATTGGCGGAATTCTGGCGGCGGTCGTCGAAGTTCCTGTAGTCGAATGCGCTCATCTGGCCTTTCTCGATCGATGTTCGATGCTCGTGCTCCCGTACGGTCCAGCCGGATCCGATGGGTCGGGCCGGACGAAGGGCGCGGTCCGCGAGCCGCAGGCTCGGGCCGTTCTCGGAGTGGGACGGACAGCCAATGACCGATGCGCCCCTTCAAGGCAACCGACGACGGACCCTGTAGGAGCCCATCCCGGTAACATTTGTCGTCCTTCCGACGAAAGTTTCTGCGACGGATGCCGAAATACCTCAGGCGTGCCGATAATCGCGGCGGTCAGAACCACCGCTCCCGGGCGTCGGAGGACTGTCGATCGGCCCCGCACCGCGTCGGGCCGTCTCGTCTGGACGGTGCTTGAGGTAGGGCCTCGTACCCGATCCGGCAAGGCCGCGCAGCGCCGTCCGGCGCAGCCCAGCCATCCCCCCGCCGCGCGGGAGGCTCGCGGGAGGCTGTGGACAGCCCTGTGCAGATCCGGCCCGGCGGGCGAACCGGACGGCTCCCGGACGGCCTGCGGCGCCGCGTCAGAAGCCCTGAGGTTGCTGGTCCAGCCTCGTGCGGCTAGGCTCGGTCCCTCGCGGGTGGGGGGCCTGCCTCGGATCGGACGGGCGCTAGCCCTCCGGCGACCGGCCTCCCGGTCGCGGCGCGTCGGCGGTTCCGCTCGCTCCGGGTGCCCGCGTCGCGCCGGCACCTGAAGCGGGGGGCTTCAACCATGACGACCGCACTGGTGCGCCGACGCGGCCCGAACGCGACGGCGCGCAAAGCCTACGCCGCAGGGCGCGCGTGGTCGCGCGTCGCGTGAGGATGCGCGGACCTGCCGGTGCGGACCGGCCCGCGGCGCTCGGCCGCGGGTGCGCCTGCGCAAGAGCCTCCGTTGCCTGGGCTCCGGGTTCCTGGTCTCTGGGCTCCTGGGTTCTGGCGGCCGGGCTCGCGCTCGGCGGCCCGGCGCCGGCCGCCGCCTTCGACCTGTTCGGCCTCTTCGGGGAGAGCGAGGAGCCGCTCGCCCCCTCCATGACGGCGCTGCCCTACGACGTGAAGGTCCGCGGCGCGGACGACGACGCGCTCGTCACCGCGGTGCAGGACGCCTCCAGCCTGTACAAGCTCCGCCGCGAGCCGCCCCCGGACGGGGAGGGGCTGGCGCGCCGGGGCGAGGCGGACCTGCGCAAGCTCCCCGAGGTGCTGGAGGGCTACGGCTACTACGCGGGCCGGGCCGCCGTGCGGATCGGCGCGGTGACGCTCTCCGGCGAGGCCTCGCTGGACCGGGCCGCCCGCTCGGCCGAGGCCGACCGGGGCCGGGCCCTGGTGCCGGTGAAGATCGTGGTCGATCCGGGGCCCCTCTACCACCTGCGCCGCGTCGCGGTGCTGGACCGGGCCGGCCGGCCGCTGCCGCCGGCGCTGATCCCCGAGCGCCTGACCCGGGTCGATCCCGACACCCCCGCCCGCTCGGCCGCCGTGCTCGCCCGGGAGGCGGCGATCGTCGACCGCCTGCGCGGGCTCGGCCACCCCTTCGCCAAGGTGGTGCGGCGCGACCCCGTGGTGGACGACGCCGCCCGCGTCATGGACGTGACCCTGACGGTCGATCCCGGGCCGAGGGCGGGGCTCGGGCCGGTCGCGGTGCGGGGCGCCGAGGGCGTCGACCCGGCGGTGATCCGCTCCTTCATCTACACGGAGCCGGGCGACCCGTACTCGCCCAAGGCGCTCGCCGACATGCGGAAATCGCTGGCGAAGGTCGAGGCGCTGGGCTCGGTCCGGGTGCGCGAGGGCGAGGCGCTGGATGCGGACGGCAACCTGCCGATCTTCGTGGACCTCACCGAGCGGCCGCGGAACCTGATCGGCGTCTCGGCCCGCTACTCCACGGTCGACGGGCCGGGCGTGCGGGCGACCTACACCAACCGCAACCTGTTCGGCGGGGGCGAGACGCTGCGCCTCGACGCCGACCTCTACTATCTCGGCAACGACCTCTACGCCCGCCAGCGCAAGCTCGCGGGCATCGACTCGAACGGGCTCGGCGGCCGCCTCGCCGCGACCTTCGTGAAGCCCGCGCTGTGGGGCAGCCGCACCGACCTCGTGATGAGCGCCTTCGCGGGCCGCGAGGCGCAGCAGAGCTACGTGGTCGATGCGGGCGGCGGCACGGTGGGCCTGCGCCAGCGCTTCTCCGACACGTTCTTCGCGCAACTCGGCATCGAGGGACAGGCCGGCCGCTCGCAGGACGCGCTCGGCAAGGTCGATTACCGGCTGGTGGGGGTGGGCGCCTCGGTCGCCTACGACTCGACCGACAGCCTGCTCGACCCGACCCGGGGCGTGCGGCTCACCGCATCGGCCACGCCCTACGCGGGCTTCCTCGGCTCGGACCCCGCGATCTTCGTGGCGAAGGCGCAGGGCTCGACCTACTGGGCGCTGGACGCCGACGCCAACTACGTCCTCGCCGGCCGCCTCGGCTTCGGCTCGATCTCGGGCGCCTCGCTGGAGGATATCCCGGCCAATATCCGCTTCTTCGCGGGCGGCGGCGGCTCGGTGCGCGGCTTCCCCTTCCGCACCCTCGGACCCCGCGGCCCCTTCGGCCTGCCGGTCGGCGGCAAGAGCCTGCTGGAAGCCTCGCTCGAGGCCCGCATCAAGGTCACGGACACGATCGGCATCGTGCCCTTCCTCGATGCCGGCACGGCGTTCGCCGGCTCGCTGCCCGATTTCGACGAGCGCATCCGCACGGCGGTGGGCCTGGGACTGCGCTACTACACCGGCATCGGCCCGATCCGCGTCGACGTCGCCTTCCCGCTCGACCGGATCAAGGGATACCGCGAGCCCCCGGCCGCCCTCTACATCAGCCTGGGACAGGCGTTCTGATGGTGTTTCCGAGGAAGCCCGGACGATCGGTTTCAGGCACGCGCATCCCCTCTCCCCGCTTGCGGGGAGAGGGGCGAGCCCCCCTCGTCGGGGGCGAGCCGAGCGATCGATCCCACGGGGATCGACGCGGGGGTGAGGGGGCGATGCCGGAGGAGGCTCGTCCTTCGAGGCCCCCTCACCCCCGGCTGCCGCCTCGCCGCGCCGACGACAGGGTCGTCGCGGCCCTCTCCCCGCGCGTGGGGAGAGGGGGTTGCTGCGTCGCCGTGGCGGGTCTCCTCGTCCTCACACTCGCCGCACCTGCCACCCGCGCGGCCGACGAGGGCGAGAAATCCGTGCTCGGCGGGCTCCTCTCCAAGGCCCTCTCCACGCCCTCCTCCCGGGTCGCGATCGGCGCGGTCGACGGCGCGCTGTCCTCCGACGCCACCATCCGCGACGTGGCGATCAGCGACCGCGACGGCGTCTGGCTGCGGCTCGACCGCGCCCGCATCGTCTGGCGGCGCCTCGCCCTGCTGTCGGGCCGGCTGGAGGTGGACAGCCTGGAGATCGGGAAGATCGAGGTGCTGCGCCGGCCGATCCCGGCCGCCCACCCGGCGACCGAGGAGCCCGACGGCACCCTGCTGCCGGACCTGCCGGTGAAGATCGCGGTGAAAGCCTTCCGCCTCGCCGAGCTGGCGCTGGCCGAGCCCGTCGCGGGCCAGAATGCCCGGCTCGCGGCGAGCGGCACGGTGCGGCTCGGCAACCCGGCCGAGGGGCTCGACCTCGATGTCAGCGTCAACCGGCTGGATGCCGGCGGCAGCTTCGCGGCCCGCCTGCTCTTCGTGCCGAAGGGCGAGCGGCTGGAGGTGAGGACCGTGCTGAGCGAGCCCGCGGGCGGGCTGCTCTCGAAGGGCCTGAACGTGCCGGGCGAGCCGCCGATCGCCCTCGATCTCGACGGGCGCGGCACCCTCGACGCCTGGAACGCCCGTCTGAACTTCGACGCGGGCGAGGGCATCGGCGCGAAGGGCGGCGCCCGGATCTCGCGGGTCGGGGCGGAGCGCCGCCTCGGGCTCGACCTCGCCGCCCGGGTCGAGGGCCTGCTGCCCGGCCCCGCCGCCGCGGTCTTCGCCGGCACGACGAAGCTCGACGGCGCGATCGGCTTCGCCGACAGCGGGGCGCTGCGGATCGACCGGCTCGAACTCGCCTCCCGCACCGCGCGGCTGGAAGCCCGCGGCAATCTCGACGCGGCGCGCAACGCCGACTTCCTGCTCCAGGCCCGCGCGGTGCCGACCGAGGGCGACGTCACCCGGACCGAGCGGGCCGAGATCCGCACGCTGGTGCTCGACGCCAGCCTCAAGGGGCCGCTCGGCCGGCCGCGGGTGCTGGGGACGCTGCGCGCCGCGGGCCTGCGGGCGGGGGACAGCGCGCTCGACCGGATCGAGGCGAACCTGAAGGCCGAGCCGGCGGACGCCCAGCGCTTCGCGCTCGCGGCCGATGCGCGGGTGGAGGGCTTGGCACTCACCGACCCGGCCCTGCAGCGGGCGATCGGCGGACGCGCCGCCCTCGATTTCGCCGGCAGCCTCGACCCGGACAACGTGCTCACCGTCTCGCGCCTCGCCCTGGAGGCGCCGACGCTCACCGCGACCTACGCCGGCCGGATCGGCCGCAACACGCTCTCGGGCACGGCGGAGGGAAGGCTCGGCGACGTCGCGGCCTTCTCCGGCCTCGCCGGGCGGCGCCTTGCCGGAAGTCTTGCGGGCACGGCCCGGCTCGGCGGCGACCCGGCCCGCCGGGCGGTCTCGGCCGAGGTGGACCTCCGCGCGGGCGATCTCGCGCTGGGCACGCCGGTGCTCGACCGGCTGCTCGGCGAGACCCCGCGCTTCACCGGCCGCCTCTCGACCGTCTACGACGGCTACGGCTTCGACGCGGTGCGGCTCGAGGGCGCGCGCATGATCGCCCGGCTGGAGGGCCGCGCCACCGCGCGGCTGGCCGACGCCCGGGCCGACATCGACCTCAAGGACCTCTCCGGCCTCGACCCGCGGCTCGGCGGCCGGGCCACCCTGTCGGGCCGGCTCACCGGCACCCTGGAGCGCCCGAACCTCGCCGCCGTGATCGAGGCGCCGGAGGCGAGCGCGCTCGGCCGCCCGGTCCGGGGCCTGCGGGCGGACGCGATCGTCACGGACGCGCTGGGCCAGGCGGATGCCAGCCTCAAGCTCGCCGGCAGTGTCGGCGGCAAGCCGCTCGCGGGCGACCTCCACCTCGCCCGGGCGGGTGCCGACTGGCAGCTCGACCGGCTGAACCTCGCCCTCGGCTCGGTGAGCCTCGCCGGTCAGGGGCGTCTCGCCGCGGAATCCTGGCTCGCCGAGGGCGATCTGGCGCTGAAGGCCGGCGACCTCGACGACCTCTCGGCCCTGGCGCTGACCCGCCTCGGCGGCGGCCTGGAGGCCGACCTCGCCCTCACCCGCGCGGGCGGGCGCCAGGACGCGGCGCTGAAGGCCCGGGCGGCGCAGCTGCGCGCCGGGGAAATCGGCCTCGCCCGGCTCGACGCCGACCTGCGGGGCTCGGACCTGCGCGCCGCGCCGCGGCTCGACGGGCGCCTGGAGGCCGACCGGCTGATCGCGGCGGGCGAGAGCCTCGACACGGTCCGCCTCACCGCGACCGGCGGCCCGCAGGCGACCGACCTCGTACTCGCGGCAAAAGCCCGCGGCTTCGACCTCGACGGCGCCGCCCGGCTGATGCCGGGCCCGCCGCTGCGGCTGGCCCTCGCACGGTTCAGCGCGGCGCGCGGGGCCGACCGGCTCGCGCTGGCGGCACCCGCCACGCTGACCTTCGCGGACGGCGCGGTCGCGGTGGACAGCCTCGCGGTGAATGCGGGCTCCGGCCGCCTGACGCTCGCCGGCCGGGCGGGGCGCGACGCCCTCGACCTGAAGATCGGCATCCGGGCCCTGCCGCTGGCGCTCGCCCGCATCGCCAGCCCGCGGCTCCAGGTCTCCGGCACCCTCGACGGCGAGGCCGACCTCGCCGGCACGCCCGAGCGCCCGAGAGGTCGCTACAGCCTGAGCCTCGCCCGTGTGGTGACGCCCGAGACCCGCCGCGCCGGCCTGCCGCCGGTCGAGGCGCGGGCCTCCGGCACGCTCAGCGACGGCCGGGTCGGGATCGACGGGCGGGTGAGCGCGGGACGCGGCGCAGAGCTGACGCTCGGCGGCTCGCTGCCGGTCGATCCGGACGAGGCCCTGGCGCTCACCGCCCGGGGCACGCTCGACGCCGCCCTCGCCAACAGCCTGCTCAGCGCTTCGGGCCAGCGGGTCGGCGGGCGGGTGGCCCTCGACGCGCGGATCGGCGGCACGCCCGCCGCGCCCCGGGCCGAGGGCGCGGCGACGCTCTCGGGCGGCAGCTTCACCGACCCGCTCCAGGGCATCCGCCTCACCGACATCCAGGGACGGGCGGTCGGGCGCGGCGACACGATCGTGCTGGAACGCCTCACCGCCGCGACCCGCAACGGCGGCACGCTCGGCGCCGAGGGGCGCGTCGCGCTGGAGCCGGCCCGGGGCTTCCCGGGCTCCGTGCGCATCACCGGCCGGAACGCGGAGCTGGTCTCGAGCCCCCTCGTCACCGCGGTGGCAGGGCTCGACCTCAGCTTGAGCGGTCCGCTGGCGGAAAGACCGCGGATCACCGGCCGGGTCGATCTGGCCTCGGTCGAGGTCTCGGTGCCGGACCGGCTGCCCGCGACCGCCAAGCCGCTGCCGGGCACGCGCCGAGTCAACACCACGCCGGAGGTGCGCGCCCGCCTCGCCAGCCGGCCGCAGGCGCGCCAGCCCGCCGCCGCGGGGAAACGGGGCCGGGCCGCGGCGCCCTTCGACGCCGCCCTCGACATCCAGGTGGAGGCGCCGAACCGCATCTTCGTGCGCGGGCGCGGCATCGACGCGGAACTCGGCGGCAGCTTGCGCGTCACCGGCTCCTCGCGCGATCCCGGGGCGACGGGCGCCTTCGAGATGCGCCGCGGGCGGCTGCAGATCATCGGCCAGCGCCTCGACTTCACCCGCGGGCGCCTGACCTTCGGGGGCGAGCTGACCCGGCCGGACCTCGACTTCCTGGCCGAGACCAAGGCGACCGACATCACGGCCCGCGTCGCGGTCACCGGGCCGGCCAACCAGCCGGCCTTCGAGATCTCCTCGGACCCGACCCTGCCGCAGGACGAGGTGCTGTCGCGGCTCCTCTTCAAGAAGGCCTCGGGCAGCCTGTCGCCGTTCCAGGCGCTGCAGCTGGCCCAGGCCGTGTCGCAGCTCTCCGGCGGGGCCGGGGGGCCGGACGTGTTCGAATCCGCCCGCAAGGGGCTCGGGCTCGACAGCCTCGACGTCTCGACCGGCACCAGCGGCGGCCCGGCGGTCGGGGCCTCGCGCTACCTCTCGGACCGGCTCAGCGTCGGCGTGAAGGCCGGCGCCAAGCCCGCCGACACGGGCGCGGTGATCAACTACGACGTGACACGCCGGGTGAAGGTCCAGGGCGAGGCCGGCAGCGACGGCCGCACCAGCCTCGGCGTCGGCGCCGAGTGGGAGTGGTAGGGCCGCGCGCCCCGGGACCCCGCCAAAGGGTCACGACCCTTTGGAAACCCGGAACTCTCAGATCGAGAACGACGTGCCGCAGCCGCAGGAGGCGGTGGCCAGCGGGTTCACGATCTTGAAGGACTGGCCGATCAGGTCGTTCACGAAGTCGATGGTCGAGCCGCTCATGTATTCCAGCGAGACCGGGTCGATCACCACGGTCGCGCCGTCGCGCTCCACCGCCACGTCCTGGTCGACGCGGTCGCGGGCGATGTCGAAGGCGTAGGAGAAGCCCGAGCAGCCGCCGCCGTTGACGCTGATGCGCAGCACCGAGCCGGGCGGCTCGGCGCCCATGATCTCGTTGATGCGCCGGGCGGCGCGGGGGGTCAGGGTGATCTCGGTCATCGATGCATCCGACATGAATCTACCGGAAGGCCTTGTGCGTAAGCGGGCGCCCGGCGATTGCCGGACGCACCCAGGCCCACAAGATATGGGCGACGGACGGGCCCCGCAACGCGGGCAGGGTTGGGGGTGTCATGCGGGTATCCATGCGGGTATCGGAGCGGAGAGGATCGCGTGCGGCCGCCCGGTGAGCGCTGGCGCGCGCCCTACGCCACGGATCCGGCGCGCACGCGCGGGCGGCTGATCCCCGAGCCGGCCTCGCCGACCCGCAGCGCCTTCCAGCGCGACCGCGACCGCATCGTCCACGCCACCGCCTTCCGGCGGCTGAAGCACAAGACCCAGGTCTTCGTGCACCACGAGGGCGACCATTACCGCACCCGCCTCACCCACACCCTGGAGGTCAGCCAGATCGCCCGCGCGCTCGCCCGCGCGCTCGGCCTCGACGAGGATCTGGCCGAGGCGCTGGCGCTCTCCCACGACCTTGGCCACACCTGCTTCGGCCACACCGGCGAGGACGCCCTCGACGCCTGCATGGCGCCCTACGGCGGCTTCGACCACAACGCCCAGGCGCTGCGCATCGTCACGCGGCTGGAGCGGCGCTACGCCGGCTTCGACGGGCTCAACCTCGCCTGGGAGACGCTGGAGGGGCTGGTCAAGCACAACGGCCCGCTCTTGGAGGCAGACGGCATCCCGACGCCGCGCTACCGGCAGGCCGGCATCCCGGCGGCGATCCTGGAATTCGACGCGCTCTTTCCCCTCGAACTCGCCCACCATGCCGGGCCGGAGGCGCAGGTCGCGGCACTGGCCGATGACATCGCCTACGACAGCCACGACCTCGACGACGGCTTGCGGGCCGGCCTGTTCGACCTCGCGGATCTCGCGGAGGTGCCGTTCCTGAAGAGCCTGCTGGACGAGATCGACGGCCTTCACCCGGGGCTGGAGACGTCGCGAAAGATCCACGAGCTGGCCCGGAGGGTGATCACCCGCTTCGTCGAGGACCTGATCGGGCAGGGCGAGCGCCGCATCGCGGAACTCGGGCCGGCAAGCGTCGAGGACATCCGCGCGGCGGGCGCGCCGGTCATCGCGTTCTCGCCGGCCATCGCGGCGGCGGACGCCGACATCAAGCGCTTCCTCTACGCCCGGATGTACCGCCATCCCGGCGTGATGGCGGTGCGCGCCAAGGCGAACGCCATCGTGGCCGACCTGTTCGCGGCCTTCTCGGCCGACCCGGTCCGGATGCCCGAGGAGTGGAGCGCGGGGCTGAGCGACGCCTCCGAGGCCCGGGTGGCGCGCCGGATCAGCGACTACATCGCCGGCATGACCGACACCTACGCGGTGCTCGCCCACCGGAGCCTCTTCCGCTCGACGCCAGACCTGCACTGGTCCCCGCCGAGCCGCGGCCTGCCGCTCGCCGAGCCGTGAGGCCCGGCGAGCGGGTGCGCGCCTACCAGCAGCCGCAGCCGGCGCCGTAGCTGTAGCCGTAGGCCGGGGCGGCGTAGCCGTAGGACGGGTAGCTGTAGCCGACCGGGGCGTAGCCGTAGGAGCCGTAGCCGTTCGTGCCGTAATAGGGCGCGCCGTAGCCGTAGGAGCTGCCCGCGAGCGCGCCCGCCGCGAGGCCGACGCCGAGACCGATCCCCGCGCCGGCGAGCCCGAGGCCGAGGCCCCGACCGTAGCCGCGCCCGCCGTAATAGCCCCGGCCGCCGTAATAGCCGCCGCGATAGCCGTAGCCGGCCGCGCGGTAGCCGAACCCGCGCCCACCGTAGCCGCCGTAACCGAAGCCCCGGCCCGCGTAGCCGCCGTAGCCGAAGCCGCGGTGTCCGGCGAAGCCGCCACCGTAACCGCCGCGATGGCCGCCGTAGCCGTAGGGGCCGGCCTCGGCGCTCACGGGCGTCATCATCAGGCCGGCGCCGAGCGCCGCGCCAGCCAGAACAAGGGCCTTCATCGGGTGTTCTCCAGCGCGCGGGACGCGCGACACGCCAGTCAACGCAAACTTGGCCGTGGCGGTTCAAGCCGGAGCTCTACGCAGATCTTCCCATCCTGGTGGACAACACAGTCCTCGCGCGGGCGGGCGGCACGGGCCTGGGTAGCGCACCATGACGCCTTCGCCATGACGCCTTCGCCATGACGCCTTCGCCGAGGCCCCTTGCCGTGACTTGCATCGTCCCCCTTGCTATGCGCGGGCATCAAGGCACGCGCCGCCGTCCGTTCCCGGCGGCCCTTGCGACGGATCCGACGACACGACCATGAACATCTTCGCCCTGTTCGAGGCGCGCGTGCGCGATGCCCTCGAAGCGCTGACCCGTTCCGGAACCCTGCCCGAGGGGCTCGACCTCGGCCGCGTCGTGGTCGAGCCGCCCCGCGACCCGACCCACGGGGATCTGGCCACCAACGCCGCGCTGGTGCTGGCCAAGGAGGCGCGCGCCAACCCGAAGGCGCTGGGCGAGGCGCTGGCCGCGGAGCTGCGCGCCGACCCGCGCGTCACCGAGGCGAGCGTGGCGGGCCCCGGCTTCATCAACCTGCGGCTGGCGCCGCACGTCCTGCAGGACGTGGTGCGCTCGGCGCTCGCCGACCCGGCGGGCTTCGGCCGGGCCCGGATGCCGGGCGGGCTCGTCAACATCGAGTACGTCTCGGCCAACCCCACGGGACCGATGCATGTCGGCCACGGCCGCGGCGCGGTCTTCGGCGACGCGCTCGCCAACCTCCTCGTCGCGGCGGGCCGCGAGGTCGTGCGCGAGTACTACATCAACGACGCGGGCGCCCAGGTCGTGGTGCTGGCCCGCTCCGCCCACATCCGCTACCTCCAGGCGCTCGGCCGCAGCGACGCCGTGGTGGGGGAGGGGCTCTACCCGGGCGACTACCTGATCCCGGTGGGCCAGAGGCTCGCGGCGGAGTACGGCGATGCGCTCGCCGACAAGCCCGAATCCGAGTGGCTGCCGCTCGTGCGCGACGCGGCGCTCGCCGCCATGATGGACATGATCCGCGACGACCTCGCGGCGATCGGCATCCGCCACGACGTGTTCTTCTCCGAGCGCAAGCTCCAGGACAGCGGCGCGGTGGGCGAATTGCTCGGGGCCCTGCGGGCGCGCGGCCTCGTCTACGAGGGGCGCCTGCCCCCGCCCAAGGGCCAGCTGCCGGAGGATTGGGAGGACCGCGAGCAGACCCTGTTCCGCACGCGCGAGTTCGGCGACGACACCGACCGGCCGCTGCTGAAGTCGGACGGCACCTACACCTACTTCGCGGCCGACATCGCCTACCACCGCGACAAGTTCCTGCGCGGCGCCCGCGAGATGATCGACGTGCTGGGCGCCGACCACGGCGGCTACGTCAAGCGCATGCAGGCGGCCGTGAAGGCGGTCTCGGACGGCGAGGCCACCCTCGACGTGAAGCTCTGCCAGCTGGTGCGCCTCCTGCGCGCGGGCGAGCCCGTGAAGATGTCGAAGCGCGCGGGCGAGTTCGTGACCTTGCGCGAGGTCATCGACGAGGTCGGGCGCGACGCGATCCGGTTCATGATGCTCTACCGGAAGAACGACGCCACCCTCGATTTCGACCTCGCCAAGGTGGTCGAGCAGTCGAAGGACAACCCGGTCTTCTACGTGCAGTACGCCCATGCCCGGGCCCGCTCGGTGCAGCGGCAGGCGCGCGAGGCCTATCCGGACACGGATTTTTCCGACGCCGCGACGCTCGCGCGAGCCCACCTCGGCCTGCTCGCCGATTCGGGCGAGGTCGAGATGATGCGCCTCGTGGCGCAGTACCCCCGGGTGCTGGAAGCGGCCGCCGCCGCGCACGAGCCGCACCGCATCGCCTTCCACCTCTATGAAGTCGCCAGTTCGCTGCATAGTTTCTGGAACAAGGGCAAAGACTTGCCGCAATTACGGTTTGTTAATGCAACCGACCGAAAGTCGACCGAGGCGAGGCTAGCCCTCGTCGAGGCCGTGCGGAGCACGCTCGCTTCCGGTCTCGCAGTGCTGGGCGTCACCGCACCCGACGAGATGCGCTGACGCCCGGATCGGCGTTAGAGGGAGATTGCTGCCATGACGAATGCCGCGCGCGCCCAGCTCGACCTCGAAGCCTTCGCGCGTGAGCTTCAGCAGCAGACCGGGGGCAAGCCGGGCGCGCCCTCGGCCAAGGACCCGCTCGCCGAGCTCGCCCGCATCGTCGGGCAGGACGACCCCTTCCGCGCCCTGCTGGCCGCCCGCGACGAGCGGCGCGGCGAGCAGGATCGCGCCGCGGCGCACCCCGCCCCGCAATCCGCCATGGACCCGTCCTGGCAGGGCCGGGTCGAGCCGAGCTTCGCTCCCGAATCGCATCGCCCCAACCCGGCCGACGCCTTCGACCAGTATCTCGCCTCCGTCGAGCAGGCGCCGCCGGAGAGCTACGGCGAGGAGCCCGCGGCCGACCAGCGCGCCCTGAAGCGCGTGCGGCCCCGCCGCCGGCTCGCCACGGTCGGGGCGGGCGTCGCCGTCGTCGCCGTCGCGGTGAGCGGCGCGCTCGCCTACAAGGGCCTGAGCGGCGGCCATTCCGGCGGCGTGCCGGTGATCCAGGCCGACACGGCCCCGCTCAAGGTCGCCCCGAAGGTCGCCGACGGCGTCGAGATCCCGGACCAGAACCGGCAGATCTACGAGCCGAAGGCGAAGGACAGCCAGATCCGCATCGTCAACCGCGAGGAGCAGCCGATCGACATCGGCCAGGCCGCCCGCGCGGCCCAGACGGGCGCCGTGACCCCGGGCAGCGCCCCGCTCGACGCTTTCGGCGAGCCCCGCCGCGTCCGCACCGTGGCGGTGAAGCCCGACACGCCGCCCGCCACCGCGCCCGCGCCCCAGCGCGAGGCCGCCGACGAGGCGCCGCCCGTCTCGCCCATCCCCACCATGACGATGCCGACCGACGAGCCGGCCCCGCGCGCCAGGCCCGCGCGCCTCGCCGCCGCGACGCCCCAAGTTCCGGTCCAGGCGCCGGTCCAGGCCGCCCAGCCCATCGCTCAGCCCGCCCCCGCCGCGCCGGAGCCCGCCGCCGCGCAGGCGCGCCCCGCCCCGTCGATCCGCAAGGCGCCGCAGCGCCTCGCCTCCGCCTCGCCCGATTCGGTCATCCCGGCCGAGCCCGCCACCACGGCCGCGGCCGACACGCCCGCCGTGAGCAGCGCCGCGGTCGGCGGCTTCTCGGTGCAGCTCGGCGTGCGCAACAGCGCGGGCGACGCCCAGACGGCCTTGCGCGAGATGCAGCGCAAGTACAGCCAGCTCGCCGGCAAGCCCGAGCTGATCCGCCAAGCCGAGGTCAACGGCAAGACCATCTTCCGCGTCCGCGTCGGGCCGCTCGCCAAGGCCGAGGCGACGAGCCTGTGCAGCGAGTTGCAGGGCGCGGGCGGCCAGTGCTTCGTGGCCAAGAACTGAGCCGAGAACCGGGCCAGATCCTGGGCCAGATCCTGGGCCAGATCCTGGGCCGTGTCGCCTAGCGCGTCGGCCGCCTCTCTTCCCCCAAGGTCTTTCCCCCGAGTCCGGAACGCAACACCCGCCGGGCGGCATCGCCCGCGGGCAAGGGGCTGCCCCGCTTTCGCCTTGCGGGCGGGGTTCCTCCGGCGGATCCTCCTCGGCCCCCCGGATCCCGATCCGGTCCCGTCCACCCCGCGCGAGCCCGTCCCGATGTCCTCCCGTGCCCTGATCCTCGGCTGCGCCGGCCGGACCCTCGCGCCGGAGGAGGCCGCCTTCTTCCGGGACGTGCGGCCCTGGGGCTTCATCCTGTTCAAGCGCAACATCGGCACGCCCGACGAGGTGCGGGCGCTGACGGCGGCGCTGCGCGACACGGTCGGCCGGGCCGACGCGCCGATCCTGATCGACCAGGAGGGGGGCCGGGTGCAGCGCATGGGCCCGCCGCACTGGCCGGCCTATCCGGCGGGCCGCGCCTATGCACGCTTCGACGGGGCGGCGGCGGCGCTCGCCCGGCTCGGCGCCCGGCTGATGGCGCACGACCTCGCGGAGGTCGGCATCAACGTCGATTGCGCGCCGGTGCTCGACGTGCCGGTGATGGGCGCGCACGACATCATCGGCGACCGCGCCTACGGCACTACGCCGGCCGCGGTGGCCGAGATCGGCCGGGCGGTGGCCGAGGGCCTGATGGCGGGCGGCGTGCTGCCGGTGATGAAGCACATCCCCGGCCACGGCCGCGCGGCCTGCGACAGCCACCACGGCCTGCCGGTGGTCGAGACCGACCTCGCCACCCTGGAGGCCCAGGATTTCGCGCCCTTCCGGGCGCTCGCCGACCTGCCGATGGCGATGAGCGCCCATGTGGTCTTCCGGGCGCTGGACCCCGAGCGGCCGGCCACCCAATCGCCCACGGTGATCGGACGGGTGATTCGCGACGCGATCGGCTTCGACGGCCTGCTGATGACCGACGACCTCTCGATGCACGCCCTCCAGGGTCCGTTCCGGGCCCGCGCCGAGGCGGCCTTCGCGGCGGGGATCGACGTGGCGCTCCACTGCAACGGCGACCGCGCCGAGATGCAGGCGGTCGCCGAGGGCGCGCCGCTGCTCGCGGGCGAGGCCGCCCGCCGGGCCGAGGCGGCCCTCGCCCGGCTGGGTGCGGGCGAGGGCCTCGACCTGCCCGAGGCCCGCGCCCGCTTCGCGGCGGCCCTCGGTCTGGCGGCCTGATCGGGACGCGATCGCACTGCTCGGGCCCGCGCGGGCGGCCCCCCGTCCGCCCAACGCGGAGAGGGGGCCTTGGGCTCAGTTCGTCCGGCGCGAGACCGAGACCGCGTAGGCCGGCGAGCGGATCGCGAACATCGGGTCGTCGCTCGGGCCGGCAACGCCGTCCGGCAGCTCCGCCACCGGGTCGAAGGTCCGGGCGTCGCACGTCGCGTCCGGCGCGATCGCCGTGATGCTCAGCGTGCCCAGCGTCTCCGTCTTGCGGCTCTCCTCGGGCCAGGCGGCGGTCGGGTCCGCGGTCGGATCGCCGGGCTCGGCCAGGATCGCCACGAGGTCGAAGCGGGCCGGGCCCTTGGCGAGGCGCTCCTTCAGCTCGTCCACGTAGAAGCTGTCGGGCTTGGCCTTCAGCTCGTCGTCCGTGAGGCCGGCCTTGTCGGCGGAGACGAATTTGAGCTTCGCGACCTTCGCCTCGTTCTTCGCGTTCGTCAGCGTGTAGGCGTGCACCGCCCAGTAATCGACGCCCGCGTAGCTCGCCGGCACCGGCCGGGCGTTGAGCCAGGCCGCCTGGCGGGTGGTCTCGGGGTTCTGGGCCGAGAAGGCCTTGATCTTCTCCGCGTCCGGCTTGCCGTCCGGGCCGGGGGCGCGGACCTGCAGGAATTCGAGGAGCTGGGCCGGGGTCTTCGTCGAGAAGACCGGCGCCGAGATCACCACGAACACGAGGTCGCCGGCCGGGTCCTCCATCCGCATCGCGAAGCCGCGGGTGACGGGCTTGGCCTTGTCGGAGACCTTCGGGTTGCTGCCGCCCATCGAGAAGCGGGCGGTGACCGGCACGGTCTTGGTGAAGTGCGGCGCCTTCGAAAGAGCCGCGGCGCCGGGGGCGGGCGCGAATGCGCCCTTCAGGCAGACGCCCTTGGCACCGCTGGCGCGCACGCCCGTGTGGTTGCCGCCGGCCGCGAACTGGGCGGCGACGATGGCGCCGGCATCGGTCTCCTCGGCGCGGGCCGCGCTCACGAGGCAGGCGGCCGCGGCGGCGCAGCCGGCGATGGTGCGGAACCGGATCATGGGGCGTCTCCCGAAATCGTTGGGCCGAGAATCGGCGGCAGGCAACGACATCCTTGGAACCATTTTAATTGCGCACAATCAAGTCACAAACGCCGTCGCGGCCCGGATCTCGCCCCCGCGGCGTTTCCGCGCTATCGGCCGGGCCATGCTCAGCCCCCTCGTCGCCGTGGCGCTCGCCGCCGCGCTCTCCGCCGGCCTGATCGTGCGCCTGCGCCCGCTCCTGGTGCGCTACGCGCTCGCCCGGCCGAACGCCCGCTCCAGCCACGCCGAGCCGACACCGCAGGGCGGAGGCATCGCCGTGGTGACGGCGGCCCTGTTCGCGGCCGGGGTGCTGCGCACGTCCGATCTGGGCGATGTCGGCGAGTGGTTGGCGCTCGCCGGCGGCGCCACGATCCTGGCCGTGCTCGGCGCGGTCGACGACATCCGGCCGCTGCCGGCGAGTTTACGGCTCGCGGTGCAGGCCGCGGTAGTGACCGCGCTGGTGGCCAGCCTGCGGGGGCAGCTCCTGCCCTGGCTGCCGCTGCCGGTCGAGCGCGCGCTGGCGGTGCTGGCAGGGCTCTGGTTCGTCAACCTCGTCAACTTCATGGACGGGCTCGACTGGATGACGGTGGCCGAGATCGTGCCGGTGACGGGCGCGCTCCTCGCCTTCGGCGCGCTCGGCTACCTGCCGGCTCTGCCGACCCTCGTGGCGGCGGGGCTGCTCGGGGCGATGCTCGGCTTCGCGCCCTTCAACCGGCCGGTGGCGCGGCTCTTCCTGGGCGATGTCGGCGCGCTGCCGATCGGGCTCCTCGTGGCGTGGCTGCTCTACCGCCTCGCCCTCGAGGGTGGGCTCACCGCCGCGATCCTGCTGCCGCTCTACTACCTGGCCGACGCCACCCTGACGCTGCTGCGCCGGCTCCAAGCCGGCGAGCGGGTCTGGGAGGCGCATCGCAGCCACTTCTACCAGCGGGCGACGGTGAACGGGCTCACCGTGCCGGGCGTGGTCGGGCGCGTCCTCGCGCTCAACCTCGCGCTGGCGGGGCTGGCGGCCGCGACCTTGCTTTGGCCGGCATGGCCCGTCACCGTGGCCGCGCTCGCCCTCGGCACGATCCTCGTCGCGGGGCTGCTCGCCCGCTTCGCCCGCGCCAGGAGCTAGCAACCGGTGACCCGCGATATCCGTCACGTGGCCCTCACCGGGGCGACGGGCTTCATCGGCCGGCATCTCCTGCGCAGCCTGACCGCCCGGGGCTACCGGGTGCGGGTGCTGCTGCGCCGGCCCGTAGAGGTGCCGGAGGGGGCGGCCAGCGCCGTCGTCGGCGACCTGACGCGGCCGATGAACATGGCGGCCGCCCTCTCGGACATCGACGCGGTGGTGCACTCGGCCGGGCTCGCCCACGCCATGTCGGGGGCGCCGGAGGACGATTACCGCACCCTCAACACCGAGGCGACGCGCCGCCTCGCCGAGGCCGCCGCCCGCGCCAGGGTGCGCCGCTTCGTCTTCCTCTCCTCGATCCGGGCGCAGTGCGGGGCGAGCGCGCCGGGCGTGCTCACCGAGGCCGACGCGCCCGCGCCCACGGACGCCTATGGCCGCTCGAAGCTCGACGCGGAGCGGGCGCTCGCCGAGACCGGTCTCGACTGGGTGGCCCTGCGCCCCGTCCTCGTCTATGGGGCGGGGGTGAAGGGCAACATGGCGGCCCTCCTGCGGCTCGCCCGCACGCCCTACTGGCTGCCGCTGGGGAGCCTCTCGGCACGGCGCTCGCTGATCTCCGCGGAGAGCCTCGCGGCGGCGGTCGACGCGGTGCTCGCCGCCCCCGGGCCCCTGAACCGGGCGCTCGTCGCGGCCGATCCCGACCCGCTGACCCTGCCCGAGATGGTGGCCGCCCTGCGCCGGGGCCTAGGCCGCGGACCCGGCCTCGTGCCGGTGCCGGCGGGACTCCTCGGCCTGGCCTGCCGGCTCGCGGGCCGCCAGGAGGCCTTCGCGCGGCTGGGCGGGGGCCTGGTTGCGCGCGCCGACGGGCTCGCGGCGCTCGGCTGGCGTCCCGCCGCGACGACGCCCGAGGGGCTCGCCAAACTCGCGCGGGAGCTCGCGCGGGACGGGGCAGGGGACGGGGCTTAAGCCCTCAGCGGTGCCGGTAGGCCAGGCAGAAGTCCGGCGCCTCCTCGTCGAGGTCGTCGCAGCCGCGGGCAATCTCCTCCTCGATCAGCGCGCAGGGATTGCTCGCGTTGCAGGGCGGGCGCGTCGCCGGAGAGACCGCGACGCAGCGCGCGACCAGGGCCGCCGCCCGGCTCGGGCCGACGCTCGCCCGGCAGGATTCCTCGGCGGTCGCGCCCCCGGCCGCGACGAGCAGCAGGGTGAGCGGCAAGGCCGCCGCGACGGCCGGGCGCGGGCGGTCCCGCCGGATGATGGTCGTCACGCGTCACCTCGCTCCCGCCGCACGCGCGCAGGGCCCGTACGGAGGGTGGCGCAACGGGCAGGCTCCCGGCAAGTGCAGGGCCCTCGCAATGGGAGACGCGGCCGTGACACGTCCCGTCCTGGGTCCGCATCTCCCCAACCGATCGTCCGGGAGGGGCCGCGGCCCTACCGGTCGTACTTCACGTAGGCGAAGCGCGGGTCGGTCGGGGTGCCCTCCAGCGGACCGCCCTCGGCGCCGGGCTGCCAGCCCACCACCTCCTCGATCTTGGCGGCGAGCGCGAAGTCCTTGTCGGTGATGCCCTTGGCGGCGTGGTTCATCAGCCGCACCTCGACCCAGGCGTATGAGGCGGTGAGATCCGGGTGGTGCCAGGCGGCCTCGGCGAGGTGGCCCACCGTGTTGATCACCATGAGCGTGCTCTTCCAGCCCGCCGTCTTGTAGGTGCGCCGGATCCAGCCGTCCTCGTAGCGCCAGGCCGGCAGCTCGGCCTTCAGCCGCGCCTCGATCGTGGCCTCGTCCAGGGCTCCCTCGCGCCGCTCGCTCATCGTCCGTCTCCTCCTCCGCTTCCCCGAGCGTGCCCCGGGCGGGAGGCGCGCGCAAGACGGGGCCCGGCACGGGCCTCGGGGTGCGGCGCAGGCGCCCGCACGGGCCCCTCCGGCCCGTTGCCGATGGACGCGGTGGGGCTGGCACCCTATGACTTTTCGGCAATGGCACCGGGGACCGCACGCGCGCGAAGTGCGCGATCGGAATCCGGCCTCGAAGAACCGCGACTATCCAGGGAGACGACGCCATGCTGTCACGGCGCGGATTGCTCGCCGCCGCGGCGCTCGCCGCCCTGACCGCGCCGCCCGTCCCGTCCGCCCGGGCGGCCGCTCCCGTGTTCCGCCTCGGCAGCCTGCCCTTCGGCACGGTCGCCTGGGAGGCGGCGGTGATCAAGGCCCGCGGGCTCGATACGGCCAACGGCTTCAGCCTCGAAGTGGTCAAGCTCGCCGGCAACGACGCCGCCCGCATCGCCTTCATGGGCGGCCAGGTCGACGCCATCGTGGGCGACCTGCTCTGGGCGGCCCGCCTCGGCAACGAGGGCCGGCGGCTGCGCTTCATCCCCTACTCGACCACCGAGGGCGCCGTGATGGTGCCGGAGGCGAGCCCGATCCGCGGCCTGAAGGATCTCGCCGGCAAGCGCCTCGGCGTGGCGGGCGGCCCCCTCGACAAGAACTGGCTGCTGCTCAGGGCCCAGGCCCGGGACGCGGCCGGGCTCGACCTCGAATCCGGGGCGGAGCTCGCCTACGGCGCGCCGCCGCTGATCACCCTGAAGCTGGAGCAGGGCGCCCTCGACGCCGCGCTCACCTACTGGACCTACTGCGCCCGGCTCGAGGCCAAGGGCTTCCGCCGGGTGATCGGGGCCGACGACATCATGCGGGCCTTCGGGGCGACCGGCTCGGTCGCGCTGATCGGCTATCTCGTCGACGGTGCCACCGTCGAGGGCAGGCCGCAGCTGGTGGCGAGCTTCGCCCGCGCCTCGCGCGCCGCCAAGGACATGCTGGCCTCCGACCCCGCGACCTGGGAGATCGTGCGCCCGCTGATGACGGCCGAGGACGAGGCGACCTTCGAGGCGCTGAAGCGCGAGTTCCTCGCCGGCATCCCGCGCCGCCCCATCGCGGACGAGCGCGCGGACGGGGAGCGGCTCTACGCGGTGCTGCAGCGGCTCGGCGGCGAGCGCGTCGTCGGCAGCGGCCCGAGCCTGCCGGCCGGGCTCTACTTCGACGGGAACCGGGATGGCTGAGCGGGCAGGGCGGGTGGTCGGGCAGTTGACCGGGCGGGCGGAGCGCCCCAGCGCATGACGCTCCCGTGATTCCTCTCACGACGCCTGCCGCGACGCCTGCCGCATGACGCTCATCGCCCGCCTCGTCTCGGTGCTGGTGCTGCTCGGTGCCTGGCAGGTGGCCGCGGCGCAGGCCGGCTCGCGCCTGCTGCCGGCGCCGCTGGCGGTCGCCGAGTTCATCGCCCAGGAGGCGGCGCGGGGCGACCTGTTCCACAATGTCGGCATCACGCTCCTGCGCGTCGCGATCTCGTTCGCGCTCGCCATGGGGCTCGGCGTGCTGCTCGGCGTCGCGCTCGGGCGGATCCGGGCGCTCGACGCCGTGCTCGACACGCCGCTCCTCGTGCTCCTCAACACGCCGGCCCTCGTCATCACGGTGCTGGCCTATATCTGGGTCGGGCTCACCGAGAGCGCGGCGATCCTGGCGGTGGTGCTCAACAAGCTGCCCAACGTCGCGGTCATCATGCGCGAGGGCGCGCGCGAGCTGGACCCGAACCTCCAGGAGATGGCCCGTACCTACCGCTTCGACCGCCGCACCTGGATCGCCCACGTGCTGGTGCCCCAGCTTCAGCCCTACGCGGTCGCCGCCGCCCGCTCGGGGCTCTCGCTCGCCTGGAAGATCGTGCTGGTGATCGAGCTGCTCGGCCGCCCGGACGGGGTCGGCTTCGCCATCAACTTCTACTTCGTGCAGAGCACGAACGTCGCAGCGATCCTCGGCTACAGCATCGTCTTCATGAGCGTGATGATCGCGGTCGACATCCTCGTCCTGCAGCGGATCCAGGCCCATGTCCGCCGCAGGCGATAAGATGTCCGCCGCAAGCGATAACGTGCCCGCCGCCGGCGATCACGCGTCCGTCCTGCGGGTGGCGATCGACCGCAAGGTCTACGGCGCCGGCCTGCCCGAGCCCGTCGAGGCGGTGCGCGGGCTCGCCTTCACGGTGGGGCAGGGCGAGATCGTCTGCCTGATCGGCCCCTCGGGGGCGGGCAAGTCGACCACCTTGCGCATCCTGCTCGGGCTCGACGCCGCCTACGAGGGCCGGGTCGAGCCTGACCCGCGCGGGACGGAGACCGCGCCCGGCATGGTGTTCCAGGAGCCGCGGCTGCTGCCCTGGCGCACGGTCGAGCAGAACGTGCGCCTCGCCCTGCCGCGGGCGCGGCGCGGGCGCGACCTCGACGCGCTGTTCGGGCATCTCGGGCTCGAGCCCTGGCGCGGGCGCTATCCGGGGGCGCTCTCGCTCGGCATGCAGCGGCGGGTGGCGCTGGCCCGGGCGCTCGCCGACGAGCCGCGCCTGCTCGTGCTCGACGAGCCCTTCGTCTCCCTCGACGACGCGGCGGCGGCGGCACTGCGCGGCCTCGTGGTCGACACGGTCGACCGGCTCGGGATGAGCGTGCTGATGGTGACCCACAACGTCGCGGAGGCGATCGCGATCGCCGACCGGCTGCTGCTGCTCTCGCCCCGGCCGGCGAGCCTCGTCGCCGAGATCCGCCTCGACCGGCCCCGGTCCGAGCGCGACCGGGCCTGGGCGGAGGCGACGCGGCGGGACCTCGCCGCCCGCCACCCGGGCGTGATCGCGGACTGAGCGGGCCCGCGCACCGTCAGGCCCGCGCCAGATCGCCCAGCAGCCCGGCGGCGACGCTCGCCTTCGACACGGTGAGCCCCGAGGCGGCGATCCCCGACACCGCGTCGCGGATGCGCGCGAGGGCCGGCCCCCTGGCACGGATCCAGGCCTCGACCGCCTCCGGGCCGGCGCCGCCGTCGCCCACGACCTCAGCGGTCAGCGCCCGGTGGGCGCGGGCGATGCCGGCCACCGCCCGCTCCAGCGCGACCCGGTCGAAGGTGTCGGAGACGGGCGCCGCCCGCGCCTCCACGGCGAGGTCGCCGAGCCGGAAGGCCCGCTCCAGGGCGAAATGCGTCGCGGCGATCTCCGCCACCGGCCGGCCGCTGGTCTCGGCAACCCGCACGATGTCGGGCGCGGCGGTGAGCCGGCCGAGCGCCGCGAGCCGGCCCGCGGCGGCCTCGCCGAGGCCGAGATCCGAGAGTTCCGCCCGGCGCGCCTCGAGCGCCGCGCGGGCCTCCGCGTCGAGCACCTCGGGGAGTGCGGCGACGAGCGCGCTCACCCCGTCGCGGTAGCGCGCCACCACGGGGGCGATCCCGCCCGAGAGGTCGATCTCGCGCAGGAACCACGTGATGCGCCCGGTGAGCAGGTCCTGCACCGCGGCGTAGAGGTCGAGCTGGGCCGCGCCCGGGATGCGGCCGGCGAGCCCGTCGATCGCCGCGTTCAGCTCCATCAGCCCGAAGGCGTCGCGGGTCACCGCGTAGGCGCGGGCGATGGCGGCGGGCTCCGCCCCCGCCTCGTCGGCGAGCCGGGTGACCAGCGAGATGCCGCCCCGGTTGACGATGATGTTCGACAGAGCAGTCGCGATGATCTCGCGCCGCAGCCGGTGCCCCTTCACGGCGTCGGGGAATTTTTCGCGCAAGGCTCCGGGGAAGTAGCGCTGCAGCTCCCGGTCGAAATAGGGATCGTTGACCGCCGGCCCCGCCAGCAGCGCGTCGTAGAGCGCGAGCTTGGCGTAGGCGAGCAGCACCGCGTATTCGGGCCGGGTCAGCCCCTCGCCCCGGCGCAGGCGCTCGGCCAGCGTCGCATCGTCGGGCAGGAACTCGACCGCGCGGTCGAGGCGTCCCTCCGCCTCCAGCACCTGCATGGTGCGGGCGGCGAAGCCCGCCTCGCCGGCCCCGCGCCGCTCGGCGAGCGAGAGGGCGAGCGTCTGGAGTTCGTTGTTGCGCAGCACCAGCCGGGCGACCTCGTCGGTCATCGCGGCGAGCAGGCTGTTGCGCTCCTCAGGCCCCAGCCGCCCGTCGCGCTCCGGAATCATCAGGGCGATCTTGATGTTCACCTCGACGTCCGAGGTGTTCACGCCCGCCGAGTTGTCGATCGCGTCGGTGTTGAGCCGCACGCCCGCGCGGGCCGCCTCGATGCGCCCGCGCTGGGTGAGGCCGAGGTTGGCGCCCTCGCCCACGACCCTCGCGCGCAGCTCCGACCCGGTGATGCGCACCGCGTCGTTCGCCCGGTCGCCCGCATCCGCGTCGGTCTCCGCTCCCGCCCGCACATAGGTGCCGATGCCGCCGAACCAGAGGAGGTCGACGGGCGCGCGCAGGATCGCCTGCATCACCTCGGCGGGCGAGGCCTCCGCCCGGTCGAGGTCGAGCACCCGGCGGATCTCGGTGGAGAGCGGGATCGCCTTGGAGGAGCGCGGGAACACCCCGCCGCCCCGCGAGATCAGCGCCCGGTCGTAGTCGGCCCAGGAGGAGCGGGGCAGGCCGAACAGGCGCTTCCGCTCGGCAAAGCTCGCGGCCGGATCGGGATCGGGGTCGAGGAAGATGTCGCGGTGGTCGAAGGCCGCCACGAGCCGGAGGCTTGCTGAGAGCAGCATGCCGTTGCCGAAGACGTCGCCCGACATGTCGCCGACGCCCACGACCGTCACGGGATCGGCCTGCACGTCCACGTCCATCTCGCGGAAGTGGCGTCGCACCGCCTCCCAGGCGCCCCGCGCCGTGATGCCCATGCCCTTGTGGTCGTAGCCCTGGCTGCCGCCCGACGCGAAGGCGTCGCCGAGCCAGTGGCCCCGCTCGATCGAGAGCGCGTTGGCGATGTCCGAGAAGGTGGCGGTGCCCTTGTCGGCCGCCACCACCAGGTAGGCGTCGTCAGGGTCCTGCCGCACGGTCTCGGCGGGGGGCACGATCTGCCCGTCCACGATGTTGTCGGTGAGTTCGAGGAGCGCCCGGATGAAGACCCGGTAGCTCTCGGTGCCCTCGGCGAGCCAGGCGGCGCGATCGGAGACCGGGGGCAGGCGCTTCGGGTAGAAGCCGCCCTTGGCGCCCACCGGCACGATCACCGCGTTCTTCACCTGCTGGGCCTTCACCAGCCCCAGGATCTCGGTGCGGAAATCCTCCGGCCGGTCGGACCAGCGCAGGCCGCCGCGGGCGACGTAGCCGTAGCGCAGGTGCACGCCCTCGACGCGGGGGGCGTAGACGAAGATCTCGAAGAAGGGCTTGGGCAGCGGCATGTTGGCCACCGCCGCGCAGGCGAACTTGAAGCTGATCGTCTCGCGGGATCCTCCGTCCGGCCCGGCCTGGTAGAGGTTGGTCCGGACGGCCGCCTCCACGAGGTTGACGAAGCGGCGCAGGATCCGGTCCTCGTCGAGGCTCGTCACGTCGGCGAGCCGCGCCTCCAGCTCCTCGCGCAGGGCGCGCTGCGCGGCCTCGCGGTCGCCCGCCAGGCTCGGATCGAAGCGGGCGTGGAACAGGGCGACGATGCCCCGGGCGATCGCCGGATGGCGGCTGAGCGTCGCCGCGAGGTAGTCCTGGCCGTAGCGGATGCGCAGCTGGCGCAGATACCGCCCGAGGGCGCGCAGCAAAGCCGCCTCGCGCCAGGGCAGCGCCGCCTCCAGCACCAGCCGGTTGTAGGCGTCGGACTCGGCCCGGCCCTCGCCGATGGCGATCAGGGCCTCCTCCAAGGGGCGCTCCAGCGCGGCGAAATCGACTGCGGCGCCGGAGGCGCGCTCCAGCAGCATGTCGTGCAGCCAGACCCGGGCCCCGTCCGGCGCGGTGACCCGGTAGGTGCGCTCGTCGATCACCCGGAAGCCCATGTTCTCCAGGGCCGGAACCCGGTCGGAGAGGGCGAGCGCCGCCCCGCGGGAGAACACCTTGAGGCGGACCTGGGAATCCGGGTCGGCCTCGCGCCGGCCGAGGTCGGCGGCGCGGGGGTTGGACTCGGAGAGGCGCTCCAGGAGGGCGATGTCCGCCACCGCCACGTCGGGCGAAAAATTCTCCCGGTAGGCCGCCCCGAAGGCCTCGGCGTAAGACCCGAACAGGCGCCTCGCCTCGGCGCCGTCGCGGGTCTCGCCCAGCGCGGCGCGCAGGCCGTCCGCCCAGGTGCGCACCAGCGCGCCGACGCCCGCCTCCAGCACGGCCGGGTCGCGCTCGGGCGCGCCCTCGGAGAGCCCTACGATGACGTGGAGCCGGGCGAGCGGCCCCTCCGGCATGTCAGCGTAGGAGGCCGAGAGCCGCCCGCCGTAGGATTCGGCGAGGTAGGCGCCGATCCGGGCGCGCACGCGGGTGTCGTAGCGGTCCTTCGGCACGTAGACGAGGAGCGAGACGAAGCGGCCGAAACGGTCGATGCGCGAGAGCAGCCGCACCCGCGGCCGGTCGGAGAGATCCGTGATGGCGAGCACGAAGCGGGTCAGCCGCTCCACGTCGATCTGGAACAGGTCGTCGCGCGGGTAGGTCTCCAGCACCGCGATCAGGCCGCGGCCGGCATGGCTCGTCGGGTCAAGCCCGGCCCGGGCCACCACCGCCGCCACCTTACGGCGCAGCACCGGCACCTCGCGCGCCGGGGCCGTGTAGGCGGAGGCGGTGAACAGGCCGACCACCCGCAATTCACCCGCGAGCGCGCCGGATTCCGAGAACAGCTTGATGCCGACATAGTCGAGATGAGCCGCCCGGTGGACGCGCGACTTCACGCTCGCCTTCGAGATGATCAGCGCCTGCGGCTCGGCCAGGAAGGCGCGGATCTCCGGGCTGAGCCCGACCAGTTCCCGGCCCCGGCGCAGCACCGCGAGCGCGGGGTCGCGCAGCACGCCGAGGCTCTCCTCCGCGGACTCGCTCTCCCTCTCGGCCCCGTCCGGGGCGAGCCCGTGCTCGCGCAGGCCCAGGACCGTGAAGTGCCCGTCGAGCAGCCACCACAGGAAGGCGCGGGCCTCGTCGATCTCGTCCTCGGGCAGCGGCGTCGGGCCGTCGCCGTAGGCGGCGGCCAGCGCCTCCAGGCGGGCCAGCATCGCGGGCCGGTCGGCATCCGCCACCGCGACGTCGCCGAGCGTCGCCACGAGCCCGGCCTCCAGGCGTCGGCGCGGCTCGCCCTCCAGGCGGTCGAGATGGAGCTGGATCAGGCTCTCGCGGGCGAGCCCCCCGGCCGCCTCCGCGGTGGTCTCGCCGACGACGCGCAGGAGGGCGCCGCGATCGTCGCGCTCGACCCCGAGGATCGGGTGGGCGACGAGGAGCGGTACGAGCCCCTGACCGGTAAGTTCGGCGAGGCAGGAATCGAGCAGGAAGGGCCGGTTGTCGTTGATGGCCTCGACCACCGTCAGGTCGCGCGGCCGTCCGTCCCGGGTGACCGTGACGTCGTGGAGCCGCAGGCTCGCCGGGTCGCCCGGCCGGCGCGGCCCGGCGAGATGCCCCCGGGCGAGGCGGGCGAGCTCGGCCAGAGCCTCGGCGGGGTAGGGCGCGAGATCCTCCGGCGGCACCCGCCCGAACAGGTCGCGCACGAAGCCGCCCGGCTCGCCGCGCCCGGCCGCCGTCTCGGCGGCGGCCTCGATCAGGTCGGAGCGGGCGGATTTCGCCGCGGCGCTGGCGAGCGCCGTGGCGGTCTCCAGCGCGGATCCCGGATCGGTTCCCGGAGCAGGTCCTTGGGCAGGTCCTTGGGCAGGGTCCGGATGGGTGTCCATGACCATGGAATCTCTCCCGAATCGTCGGCGGCCTCTGGCCTAGCTAGGGCCAGGGGTGCGGCCGAGTCGACCGCGGCGCGGGCTCCGGCCTGACGGACGGTGCGGCCTGACACCTGCGGAGCCCGGCGTGCCGCCCTCAACTTCCCGCGGCGATTGGTCTATGGCCGAAGCGCGAAGGATTCGAGACGCGCAATGCTGTTCAGGTTCCGCTCTGCGCCGCCCAGGCACCGCGCCCATCTCTGGGACCGGGTTCCGGAGACCGGGTGGGGCGACACCCTGCAGACCCTGGAGGCGGTCACCGCGGCCTGGCGGCGCTACGCGGCGAGCCCGCTCGACGCGCACGTCTCGGCGCACGAGGACATGATCGGGACGGAGCCCGGCGCCGCGGAGGGCTACCGGCTGGTCGGCCTCACGGCCCTGCGCGCCGTCACGGAGGCGATGCTGCTCACCGGCCGGACCCGCTTCGACGACATCCTCGACCTGCCCTGCGGTGCGGGCCGAGTCACCCGCCATCTCCGAGCCTTCTTCCCCGAGGCGCGCCTCCACGCCGCCGACATCGACCGGGCCAAGCTGGCGGACGTGGTCCGCCAGTTCGGGGCGGAGCCGTTCGACTGCCCGCCCGACTTCCGCGGCGACCCGGCGCGCCGGTTCGACCTGATCTTCTCGGGCTCACTCCTCACGCATTTCGACGCGGACCTGTTCGAGCACGCGGTCGACTTCTTCGTGCGCGCTCTCGAACCCGGCGGCATCGCGATCCTGACCCTGCACGGCCGCAGCAGCGCGACGCTCAGCAGCGCGCCCGAGGCGCTCGCCCGCCAGGAGCGGGTCGCGGCAGATTTCCGGGCCCACATGAAGCAGGAGGGCAAGCGCTACCGGGTCAAGCTCGATGCCGGCAAGGCGCTCGCCGACTTCGCCGCGGAAGGGTTCGGCTACTACATGTCTCCCGCCTGGACCTCGATGTACGGCCAGAGCTACGGCGGCTCCTACTCCGCGCCCGCCTGGGTGATGCGCCTGTTCGAGCGGCGCGCCGACTGCCTCGTCGTCGGCTTCAAGGAGAAGAGCTACGGCGACATGCAGGACGTGGTGACCGTCCGGAAGCTGTGAGCCGCCGCCCCGGCGCACCGCGGCATCCGGTCCCTGCCGTGCGGGCGGCCCCGGCGCGCGCGCACGGCCGCGTGACCGGCCATCCCCTTCGGCCTCCCACGCGCTAGCTCCGCGGCGGGAGGGACCCCGCCGCGGCGGCCGGCCGGGACCGCCCGTGATCCCGCATCGCCGCCCCAGGGGGACCCTCCGCGTGACGTATCCTGCCACCACGGCCTTCTTCGCCGGCCTGTTCGCGCTCGTCTATGTCGGCCTCGCCAGCTGGGTGGTGGCGGGCCGCGTCTCCGGCAACACGCTGCTCGGCAACGGCGACGAGGGCCTGACCCGGCGCGTGCGCGCCCACGCCAATTTCGGCGAGTACGTGCCGCTCGCGCTGATCGTGATCGGCCTGCTGGAGGCGGGCGGGGGCGGGCACCGGCTCGTCACCGGCCTCCTGGTCGTGCTGCTGATCGCCCGCCTCGCCCACCCGGTCGGCATGCTGGCGCCCAAGAACTCGCCCCGGCAATTCGCCGGCCGCGGCGGCGGCATCCTGGCGACCTTCGGGGTGCTGGCGGTCGCAGCGATCGCGCTCCTGCTGCGGGGCTGAAGACCGGGACGCGCATCGAGGCGACGTCTTTACAACCGTGCGTTTTACAGTCTTCTCCGTGTGCGATACAGCACACGGAGGTTGGAACGCCGTTTTCGCAGGGCTGTTATGCAGTCATGACAGACCCGGATAGTCGGGTCCACGAGAACGGAAGGCTCGGAACGACCATGAAGACCCGCATCGCCGCCGCTGTCGCCGCCCTCGCCCTGGCGGCCGCCCCGGTCTCCGCCATGGCCTACGATTACGGCGCACGCTACACCGGCTTCGTGCCCTACGAGACGGGCTATGTCGGCGCCCCGCTCGGCGTGCACGACACGCCGTTCTACGAGGCCTGCCCGTTGGATTCGGCGGCGGAGGGCAACGCCAACCAGCAGACCCGGCCGGTCAAGCAGTACGGCCAGACCTCGGGCGGCTATCGCTGCTGAGGCCACGCTCCGGGTCCCGCGGGACCCGCCCACCGAACCGGAAGGTCGCCCCAGGGCGGCCTTTCTCACGTTTGGGACTCGGTCCTTGCGTCCGCGATTATGCGGGTATATGCCCGCATCATGTCCGCCGAACCGGGTGATTCGCCCGCCGCACCTCTTCTCGATCCATCTTGCACCTGCACGGCCCTGCGCCGGGCCGCCCGGGCCGCCACCGCGTCCTACGACGCGGCTCTGGCGCCCGCCGGCCTGCGGGTAACGCAGTTCGCGATCCTGCGCATCCTCGCGCGGCTGGGGCCGCTGCCGGTGAGCCGGCTCGCCGAGGAGGCCGCGCTCGACCGGTCCACCATGGGGCGCAACCTCGACCCGCTGGAGCGGCGCGGCCTCGTGGAACTCAACCCCGACGCGCAGGACGGGCGCGCCCGTGTGGCAGCGCTGACCGGGGCGGGAGAGGGAGCGATCGCGGCCGCCCTGCCGCACTGGCGCGCCGTCGAGGCCCGTTTGGGCGCGCGCCTCGCGCCCGGCGCGCTCGCGGCGCTGGTTGCCGCCCTCGCGGCCCAGACCTGAACCCCACGAGCATACGAGACGAGAGCGCGACCCATGGCGGCCCAGATTCCGACCCGCGGCCCGGCAGAGCTGCCTCACCCCCCGCCTCACCGCCTGCACTACGCCTGGGTGATGGCCGGGGTGACCTTCGTGGTGCTGCTGATCGGCGCCGGGATCCGGGCGACGCCCGGCATCCTGATCGTGCCGCTGGAGCGCGAGTTCGGCTGGTCGACGGCCACGATCGCGGCGGCGGTCGCGGTCAACATCTTCCTATACGGCATGATCGGCCCCTTCGCGGTGGCGATCATCGAGCGCTTCGGCCTGCGCCGCTCGGTCGCCTCAGCGCTCCTCCTGCTCGCCGCCGGCACCGCCGCAACGATCTTCATGCAGGCCTCCTGGCAGATGGTGGCGCTCTGGGGCGTTCTGGTGGGCTCAGGCAGCGGCATGGTGGCCAACGTGCTGGGCGCGACCGTCGCGGGCCGCTGGTTCGGGCGCCACCGCGGCCTCGTGGTGGGGCTGCTCACCGCCAGCAGCGCCACCGGCCAGCTCGTCTTCCTGCCGCTGCTCGCCCACATCGTGGTCGACCACGGCTGGCGCGCGGTGGCGCTGACGGTTGCGGCGACCGCGCTCGGCCTCGTGCCGCTGGTCTTGCTGCTGATGCGCGACCGCCCGGCCGATCTCGGCCTGCCGCGCTACGGCGAGAGCGTGCTCCAGCCGGCGCCGAAGGGCGGCGTGAACCCGGCCCGTCGGGCGCTGCAGGGGCTGGCCGCGGGGACGCGCAACCGCGACTTCTGGCTCCTGGCCGGCACCTTCTTCGTCTGCGGCGCCTCGACCAACGGCCTCATCGGCACCCACCTGATCCCGGCCTGCCTGGACCGCGGCATCCCGGAGGTGACGGCGGCCGGGATGCTGGCCCTGATGGGGATCTGCGACCTGCTCGGCACCACGGCGTCCGGCTGGCTCACGGACCGGGTCGATCCGCGCAAGCTGCTCGCGTGGTACTACGGCCTGCGCGGACTCTCGCTGATCTTCCTGCCCCAGGCCTTCGACGGCAGCCTCTACGGCCTGTCGCTCTTCGCGGTGTTCTACGGGCTCGACTGGATCGCCACCGTGCCGCCGACCGTGGCGCTGGCCGGCCGCTCCTTCGGCGAGGAGAACGCCGCGCTGATGTTCGGCTGGATCGCGGCGGCCCACCAGATCGGCGCGGCCTGCGCCGCCTGGGCGGCGGGCGCGGTCCGCACCGGCACGGGCGACTACACCTCGGCCTTCGTGTCGGCGGGCTTCCTCTGCCTCGTCGCCGCCGCGATGGCGATGCTGATCGGCCGCGACGCCCCGCGCACCGAGCCGGTGCCGGCCTGAGGTCCCGGGGATCCCCAAGGGTGTCACACCCTTGGGTGGGGTCCGGGGCGCGCAGCCCCGGTGTCGGCTCCCTGCATCCGCCAAAGGTCTCGACCTTTGGAATCCGGGACCTCCCGGAAGCGCCTCAGCCCGGCGCCCGGGATGTCAGGCGGTAGAACGCCCCGAGGCCGGCCAGGAACACCGCGAGCCCGAGCCAGGTCGCGGCCGGCCCCTCGAAGCCCAGAGCCAGCACGCCGGAGCGGCCCGAGAGCCAGTCGGCCCCGGCGAGCAGCACGCCCACGCAGCTTTCCCCGACGAGGAAGCCCGAGGCCAGCAGCACGCCGCGGCGGCGCGCCGCCTCGACCGCCCCCTCCCGCGCCGCCTCCGGGGTGCGGCGGCGCAAGCGACGCTCGGCGAGCCAGCCCAGGATGCCGCCCAGCGCGATCGTCATCTCGACGCTCAGCGGCAGGTACATGCCGATGCCCACCGTCAGCGCCGGGAAGGTGAGGCCGCGCCGGCGCAGCCGCGCCTCCAGCGCGACCAGCACCACCCCGAGCCCGAGCCCGATCAGCACCATGGTCCAGGGCAGCGAGCCCCCGACGATCCCGGTGGCGATCTGCGTCACCAGCGCGGCCTGGGGCACCGCCATGGCGGATTCGCTCGCCATCCCCTCGCGCGGAAGGGCACCCACGAAGCCGTAGGCCTCGTAGAGCAGCGCCATCAGGGGCGCGATCACGGCCGAGCCCACGACCACGCCGACGATCAGTACCGCCTGCTGCCGCCAGGGCGTCGCGTCGACGAGCTGGCCGGTCTTGAGGTCCTGCAGGTTGTCGTTGGCGATCGAGGCGGTGGTGACGATGACCGCGGCGACCAGCAGGGCGACCGCCACCACGAAGCGCTCGCCCTCGGGGCCGGCAGCCCGGCCGAGCAGCAGCGGCAGCAGGAGGGCGGCCGCCATGGTGGTGAGGATGCCGATCCCCGAGATCGGGCTCGACGAGGAGCCGAGGAGCCCCGCCAGATAGCCGCAGGCCGCCGCCATCAGGAAGCCGAAGACCAGCACGAACAGGGTGAGGACGCCGACCAGCACCGGCAGCATCCCGCCGAGCCCGGCCCCGCCCGCGAAGCTCCAGACCAGCCAGGCCAGCGGCAGGCTCAAGAGCAGCGCCCCCCCGGCGATCCAGGGCAGCGGCAGATCCCGCTCCTGGCGGGGCAGCTGGCGCATGGAATGCTCCGCCCCGGCCGCCCGGGCGCTCTCCAGCGCCGAGCGGACGCTGCCGAGGATCGGCCGCGCCAGCGAGCCCACGGTCCAGAGGCCGCCCACCGCGATGATGCCGGCCCCGATCAGGCGGACCTGATCGGCCCAGACCGTCTGCGCCGCCTCGGCCGGGGCCCCGGCGTGCTCGCCGAGCGCGGTGAGCACCGGCACAGCGATGCCCCAGGCGATGACGACTCCTGTGAGCACCGCGAGGCAGGCCCCGATGCCCACGAGGTAGCCGACGCCGACGAGCGCCAGCGAGAAGCCGGTGCCGAGCCCGAACACGGCGCCGCCCGCGACGAACGCGCCCCGCACGCCCTCGGCCAGCACCTTCAGCCCGTTCGTGGCGAATCCGACGAGCCCGGCCGCGGCGGCGGCGGTCAGCAGCGTGGCGAGGCCGCGCTCGCTCCGCCCGCCGGACCGCTCCTGCCCGTGGTGGCCCTGTTCTTCATGGCCCTGCTCCTGCCCGGTGCGCAGCACCTCGGCGGCCGCGACGCCCTCGGGGTAGGGCAGGCCCTGGCCCATCACGAGTGCGCGGCGCAGCGGGATCGAGAAGGCGACGCCGAGGAGGCCCCCGATCAGCGTGATGCCGGCCGTCTCCCAGAACGGGAAGCCGTGCCAGTGCCCGATCAGCACGAGGCCGGGCAGGACCAGGATGACGTTGCAGAGCGTGCCGGCGGCCGAGGCCTGCGTCTGCACGATGTTGTTCTCGAGGATGCCCGCGCCGCCCAGCAGCCGCAGGCAGCCCATCGAGATCATCGCGGCGGGGATCGAGGACGAGAAGGTCATCCCCGTCTTCAGGCCCATGTAGACGTTGGCCGCCATGAACACGACGGTGATCGCCGCGCCCAGCGCGAGGCCCCGGGCGGTGATCTCGGCGGCGTCCCGGTGCGGCGGTACACGGGACCCGGCCGCAGTAGGCCGGTCCGCGGCGTCTCGGGTGGCTGTCGGGGTCGAGGGGTCCATCAGGCTCCGGACGGGCAGCGCGCCCCACGGGCGATGGGGGACGGGCTCGTGGCAGCGCGGAACACCGGATGAACGTCCCTCGGGCTCAACCTGCCAGCGCCGGGCGCGTTCCGGGCCTGCCCACTTGGTCGCGCCCGGTGGATCGGTCGCGCCCCGCGGATCGGCGCGCAACGTCGCCGACCCCGCGCCAAGTGCCGCGCCCCTCGGACTTCGCCGCGTAGAGCGCGACGTCGGCCGCGATCTGCAGGTCCTGCAGGCTCTCCCCGTCGCCGGGGAAGCGGGCGAAGCCGACACTGCCCCCGACCCGCACCGTCCGCCCGGCGAGGTCGAGCGGCGCGGCGAGGGCGCGCACGATCCGCTCCGCGATCCTCGCATCCTCCGCGCCCATCCGCTCCCGGAAGAGCAGGAGCGCGAACTCGTCCCCGCCCAGGCGGGCGGCGACGTCGTCCGGACCCAGGACGGACCGGAGCCTGTCCGCCACCGCGACCAGCACCGCGTCGCCCGCGGCGTGGCCGTGAGTGTCGTTGATCGCCTTGAAGCGGTCGAGGTCGATCAGCATCGTCGTCAGCTCGCCCTCGCCCCGGGCGGCCCGCGCCAGCCTGTCCTCGAAGGCCTGCCTGTAGGCCGCGCGGTTGGCGAGGTCCGTCAGGGGATCGTGGTTGGCGGCGTGGTCGAGCTGCCGCATGGCCTGCGCGGCGGCGACGTTGGCGCGCTGCAGGGACGCGGCGAGGTGGTCCGCCTCGTGCCTCAGGCGCGCGGTGGCCACGTAGCTCCGCTCCGCCAGGCCGGCCGCCCGCACCATCATGAGGGTCAGGAGCGTCATGTTGATGCCCATCACGACCGCCTGCAGCGACCCCGCGCCTAGGCAGATCAGGATCAGGACGCTGCAGCTGGGGAGCACGAAGGCGAGGGTCGATGCGCGATCCGTGCGGTTCTGTATGACCGCGCCCGCGTTGATGCCGCAGAAGGTCAGACCCGTCGCGATGGTGTAGGCTTGGCCGACCTGCGCGCAGGCCACGAGCGCCGCGGTCCAGCACAGGCCCGACAGCAATGCGCCGATCCAGGCGAAGTTCAGGATCGCACCGGGCGCGGTGTCGAGCAGGCCCCGCTGGCGCACCCATCGGGCGATCCAGAGGCGCGCGAGATTGATGGCGGCGTTGAGCACGGCCCAGGCCCCGATCAGGCCGGTCGGAAGGCTGCCCCACATCATGGTGCAGAAGGACAGCGAGACGAAGATGTTCGAGAGCAGCGTCAGCGGCAGCGACGCCAGGAGTGTGTCGGCCCGGTCGCGCAGCACGAGATGGTCGACGGGGTCGGGTTGTGCAATCATATGTCTACAACTGAAAGCAGTAGCCCAGCAACCGATGGGCCTCCCCTTTCAGAATGGCGCGTGAATGTCTTAAGATCGTACTCAAAGAGATCGCGCTTGAGGCGCGGGTTGAACTGTTTTCATGAGCGCGTCCATGCGGCGGGTCCGGTTCCGGCCCGGACGATCGCATCTCGACGATCGCTGCCCGAGCCTGTAGGGCCGGCCGGAAGCAGGATCCGGAGGCCGCCCGATGAAGCAGCTGGACGCCATCATCGCCTGGACGCCCGCCCGCTGGGCGGAGCTGCGGCCCGAGACCGCGGGGCAGGTGGCGGTGGTGCCCCTGCCCGACCAGGAGGGCGTGGCCCGGCGCTACATGATGCGCGCGGGCGCCAGTTCCTCGGCGCTCCAGGCGCTCTCCGAGGAGGCCCGCATCGCGCGGCTGTTCATCGATTTCCAGACGCTGGTGGTGCGCGACGGGCTCGACCCGCAGGCGGTGCACCGGGCTTTCCTGGCCATCGACGAGTACCGGTTCCGCATCGCCCCCGACACCGAGGGCGCGGAGTTCGAGGATCCGCCCGAGGAGGATTGAGGGGATCGCGGCACTTGAGGCCGCGGGCCCCTTCGCCGCGGCCCCGCACGCCCTAGTTGAGGCCTCCCGAAGCGTCGTTCCGTGTCGCCCTTCGCGGAGGCCCCGATGTCCCTGTCCCGCCGTGCCCTGCTCGCCGCCGGCGCGCTCACCCCGCTCATGCCCCGCCCCGCCGCCGCCGAGGAGGGGCTGATCCGCCGGCCGATCCCGAAGAGCGGCGAGATGCTCCCCGCCATGGGCATCGGCACCTCGCGCCGCTACGAGGTCGAGCCCACCCCCGACAAGATCGCGCCGCTCGACGCGGCCGTGCGCCGCTTCGTCGAACTCGGCGGCTCGGTGATCGACACCGCGCCGAGCTACGGAACCGCAGAGGATGTGCTGGGGAAGATCTTCGCCAAGGGCGATCTCCGCTCGAAGGTCTTCCTGGCGAGCAAGGTCAGCGCCACGGGCGCCGAGGGTGGCCGGGCCGAGATCCAGCGCTCCTTCGAGCGGATGGGTGTCGACGTGATCGACCTGATCGCGGTCCACAATCTCATCGACACCAAGACCAATCTCGCCACGCTGCGCGACCTGAAGGAGAAGAAGAAGATCCGCTACGTCGGCGTCACGGTCTGGCGCGACGGGCAGTTCGACGCGCTCGAACCGGTGCTGAAGGGTGAGCCCCTCGACTTCCTCCAGGTGAACTACGCGGTCGACAACCGGACGGCGGCCGAGCGGGTGCTGCCGCTCGCGGCCGAGAAGGGCGTGGCCGTGATGGTCAACGTGCCGTTCGGGCGCGACCGCCTGTTCAAGGCGGTGCAGGGCAAGCCGGTCCCGGACTTCGCCAGGAGCTTCGGCTGCGAGACCTGGCCGCAGTTCTTCCTGAAATACGTCCTCGGCCATCCGGCCGTGACCTGCCCGATCCCCGGCATGGCGAAGGTCGCCTATGTCGAGGACAATTGCGCCGCCGCGAGCGGGCGCCTGCCGGACGCCGCCGAGCGGCGCCAGATGGAGGCCTTCATCGATGCGCTCTGACCTCACCCGCCGCGCCGCGCTGGCGACCGTCGCCGCGCTGGCGCTCGCCGGCCCCGCCGCGGCCGAGCCCATCAAGATCGCCGTGATCGGCGGCGGCAATATCGGCGGCACGATCGGCCCGCTCTGGGCCAAGGCCGGACACACGGTGACGTTCGCCTCGCGCCACCCGGAGGCGCTGAAGCCGCTCGCGGAATCCGCCGGGGCGGGGGCACGCACCGGCACGCCCGAGGAGGCGGTGGCGGCCAGCGACGTCGTGTTCCTGGCGGTTCCCTACCGGGCCTATCCGGAACTCGCCAAGAGCATCGGCCCGGCGCTCAAGGGCAAGGTGGTGCTGGATGCCGGCAACGCCACCAAGGCGCGCGACGGCGAGCTCTACGACGCGGTCCAGGCTGACGGCATCGGCGCGACCTCGGCGAAGTTCTTCCCCGGCGCGAAGCTCGTGCGCGCCTTCAACGCGGCCAACTACCGGATCTTCGCCAAGAACGCGGCGGGCCGCGACGGCGGCCGGATGGCGATCCCGATCGCGGGCGACGACGCGCAGGCGCTGACGGTCGCCGAGAGGCTGGTGCGCGACGCGGGCTTCGAGCCGGTGGTGGTGGGCGGCCTCGCGGACGCCTCCAAGTTCGCGATGGGCTCGCCCGGCTTCGGCCACGACCTCACCGCGCCGGAGCTGCGCGCGAAGCTCGGGCTGGCGCGGTGAGCGCCGCGCACTCTCCCTCCCCCGCGCAGGGGGGAGGGAGGGCGCCCGCCTCTGCCCCCCGCCCCCTCCTCGCCCGCCTGATCGACGTCCGGCCCGGCGAGGGCCGGGTGCTGGCCTGGGCCTGGGCCTACATCTTCGCGATCCTGGCGGCCTACTACGTGCTGCGGCCGATCCGCGACCAGATGGGAGTGGCCGGCGGGATCGAGAACCTGCCCTGGCTGTTCACCGCGACGCTGGTGGGCATGCTGGCGCTCAACCTGCCCTTCGCGTGGCTGGTCAAGCGCCTGCCCCGCGCCCGCTTCGTGCCGCTGACCTACCGGTTCTTCGCCAGCCACATCCTGCTCTTCGCGCTCGCCCTCTACGGGGCGCCGCCCGAATGGGACGTCTGGATCGGGCGGGTGTTCTTCGTCTGGCTGTCGATCTTCAACCTGTTCGTGGTCTCGATCTTCTGGGCCACCATCGTCGACGTGTTCTCCACCGAACAGGGCAAGCGCCTGTTCGGCTTCATCGCGGCGGGCGCCACGCTCGGGGCCATCGCGGGTTCGAGCCTGACCGCGGGGCTCGCCCGCTCGGTGCCGACCTGGGGGCTAATGCTCGGGGCCGTGGTGCTGCTGGAGGCCGCCGTGTTCAGCATGCGCGGGCTCGCCCGCCACGCCGAGGGCCTGCACCGGGTGCCGGCCGAGGCGGAGGCGCGTGCCGCGCCGATCGGCGGCAGCGTGTTCGCGGGCATCACCCGCACGCTCGCCTCGCCCTACCTCTTTAACATCGGCCTGTTCCTGCTCCTGTTCGCGGTGACCTCGACCTTCCTGTATTTCGAGCAGGCGGGCATCGCCAAGCGCAGCTTCCCCGACCGCGCGTCGCAGACGGCCTTCTTCGCGAGCGTCGACCTCGCGGTGAACGTGCTGACGCTCGGCGTGCAGCTCTTCCTCACGGGGCGCATCACCCGGGCGATCGGCGTCGGGCCGACGCTGGCGATCCTGCCGGCGCTGAGCGTGCTGGGCTTCGCGGCGCTCGCGGTCTCGCCCACCATCGCGGCGATCGTGGCGTTCCAGGTGCTGCGACGCGCCGGCAACTTCGCGATCAGCCGGCCGGTGCGCGAGGTGCTGTTCACGGTGGTGCCGCGCGAGGACCGCTACAAGGCCAAGAGCTTCATCGACACGGTGGTCTACCGCCTGGGCGACCAGGTGGGGGCATGGTCCTTCGCGGGCATCGGCGCGCTGGGCCTCGGGGCGACCGCGGCGGCGATCGTGGCCGTCCCGCTCTCGGCCGCGTGGCTCGCCAACAGCCTCTGGCTCGGGCGGGAGCAGGTCCGGCGGGCGCGGGAGGCTGAGGGCGCGACGCCGGACGGGCACGGGGCGGGGATCTGAGGGAGCGACCCCGGCGGATGAACCACACCGCCCTTTTCCCGGACGCCCGGAGCGTCAGCGGAGGGGGATCCGGGATCCAGCTTATCAAGGCGCGTAGCGTCCGTGTGCTGCGCCGGGATGAAGATCGCGCCGCCTCGCGGCACTTGGCCCGCTGGATCCCGGATCACCTTCCACTTCGTTCCAGGCGTCCGGGAAAAGGGTTGGCGCTTCATCCACACGGGCGGACAGGTGCTGCGGCACCGGGACAATCGGTATCCGCAACCCGCGCCTCAGGCGCCGCCCACCGGATAGCTGCGCCCCTTCCAGGTCGCGGCGCCGGCGCGCTCGCGGCGCAGCAGCACGTTCCACTGGATGGCGAGCGCGGTGAGCACGATCACCGGGTGCAGCGGGATCGTCGCCGCCGGCTCGCCGGTGCCCAGCGTCACCGCCGCCCGGGTGCCGAGCGAGAGGGCGAGCGCCGCGAGCGCGTACCCGAAGGCCGCGGGCGGCAGGGCGCCGAGGAGCCCGGCCGCGACGAGCCCCCAGGGCAGGACGTGGCCGAGGAGCAGCAGCACCGTCCAGACCGGCAGGGCGCGGGGCGTCGCCATGCCCTCGTGGGCGTTCTTCGAGAAGCCGGCCCAGGCCTCGCGGAACCCGCCGTACATCCGGCACAGCGCGAGGTCGCGGCCCGCCGCGAGGTCGGTGCGCAGGCCGTGGCGGCGGAACAGACGGGGCAGCCGCACCCCGTCGTGCAGGGAGGCCCGGATGGCGCCGTGGCCGCCGGTCTCCTCGTAGGCCGCGCGCGTCGTCAGGATCATCTGCCCGCAGGCCGCCCCGAGGCTCGGGTGGAGCGAGCGGCGCATGGCGAGGACCGGCAGGTAGCCGACCAGCAGCAGGTTGATCATCGGCACGGTCAGGCGCTCGCCGGTCGTGTCCATGCGCTGGCGCGGCACGGCGCTGACGAGGCCCGCCCCGCCCCGCCGAGCCTGGGCGGCGAGGCGCGCGGCGGCCTCGGGCGCGAGCTGCACGTCGGCGTCGATGAATAGCAGGTGCTCGCCCCGCGCCCGGGTGGCGAGGTAGGCGCAGGCGTTGTTCTTGCCGGTCCAGCCCTCGGGAAGCGGCGGCACGGATTCGAGGCGCAGGCGCGGGTCGCGCTCCGCCGTCGCCCGCACGAGCGCGGCGGTGCCGTCGGTCGAGTGGTCGTCGCCGACCACCACCTCGACGTGCGTGCCGGTGCTGGCGAGCGCGGCCGCGAGCGTCGGGCCGATCCGCTCGGCCTCGTTGCGGGCCGGGATCAGGATCGAGACGAGGCCCGAGCCGCCCGGTTCGGGCTCCGGCGTGCGCAGCAGCGCGAGGTTGAGGGCGGCGAAGAGCGCGGGCTGGAGCGCCACGATCAGGCAGGCGAGCGCCAGCCCGGTGAGAAGGGCGTCGGCGGTCATGAGGTCCTGATCATGGGTTCTGGATCACGGGTTCTGGATCATGGGGCGGGCTCCCGGGGACCGTCCTCGGCCGCGCGCCCGTGCGCGGGGTCGAAGCGGCGGCCGGCGACGAGCGCCCGGAGCCGCCGCCAGAGGTCGTAGATCCCGCCGATCCCCTTACGGCCGGCGACAAGCTCGCGGAAGCGCTCCGGCTCGCGGGCGATCACGTCGGCGCTGAGCCGGTCGAGGGTCTCGGTCAGGTTCCGCTCCAGCCGGGCGAGGCGCTCGGCGCGGGGCAGGGCGACGAGGTCGCGGGCTAAGATCGGCGCGCCGAAGGCCGCAAAGGCCTCCGCGCCGCGCTCCTCCCAGAAGGCGTATTCGAGAGCCAGCGGCAGCACGAGGGCGTCGGGGGCGATCTCGGGCAGGCGGGCGACGCCGGGGCGCAACGCCAGCGGCCGGGCGCGCACGTCGCTGAAGCGCCCCTGCGCGGTGATCCAGAGCATCCGGTGCGGTGCCGCGAGGATGGCGCGGGCGTGGGCCAGGAACGCGGCGGCCCCGCGCGGGCTGTCGAGATCGACCCCGAAGGCGCCCATCCGCTCGAAGATGCGGTACTTGCCGAGCACAGCGGCGTCGAAGGGGGCGCGGCCCTCGCGGCCGGGGAAGAGTTTGCCGGCCAGCACGATCAGCACGGCGGCGTCCCACCAGGCCGGGTGGTTGCAGTAGACGACGATGGGCCCCGCGTGGTCGAGCCCCTGCGGCAATCCCCAGCGGGCGAGGCGCAGGGCGTTGAGGTGGCGCCCCACGAAGCGCTCGAAATAGCCCAGCATGAACCGCCAGAGCCGGGGCGAGACGGGGTGCAGGTCGGCAACGAGGCGTCGTCCGGATCTCGCTTCCGCCACGCGCCGCGCCTCCGCCGGGGCGGCGCGCGCGCCGCCCTCGGGTTCAATCCGGGGCAGGGCAGGGGGTTCGGACAGCGTCATGCGGCTCCTGCCCGCCCGACGTTCCAGGGGACCGGCCGCGGCGGGTGCGCATCCCCTCTCCCCGCGCGCGGGGAGAGGGCCACGTCTCCCCCTGGTCGGGGAGCGTGGCGAGGCGGCAGCCGATGGTGAGGGGGCGGTGCCGGAAGAACTCCCTCCGTCGATGCCACCTCATCGCCGCTGCGGCTTCGCCTCCGCTTCCTGTCTGCACGACAAGGTGCAGACAGGCCTCTCCCCGATCGATCCCGGGCCTGCCCGGGATCGACACCGGGGGGCCGAAGTCGGGTAGACCCGACTGCGGGCGGGGAGAGGGGGGCGCCGCTCCATCCGGTCCGAATGCCCGGCAGCGGCCTCATGCCGACTGGCGCAGGCCGCCCCGGGCGTCCTGATCGTGCGCGTCGGCGGCGATCCAGCCGGACATCATCACCATCGGCATCCCCGGCCCCGGATGGGCGGCGCCGCCCGCGAGGTAGAGGTTGCGCACCTGCCGCGAGCGGTTGCCCGGCTTGAAGGCGCCCATCACCTTGCCGTGCGAGGCCAGCCCGTAGATCGCGCCGTTCAGCACCTTGTAGCGGTCGTGGATGTCCTGCGGCGTCAGGTGCCGCTCGACCACGATGCGGTCCTCGATGTCGTGGAGGCCGGCGGTGCGCTTGAGCTTGTCGAGGATGACCTGCCGGTAGGCCGGGAACATCTTCGACCAGTCGTGGTGGGGCCGCAGATAGGGCGTGTGCACCAGGACGTAGAGCGCCTCGCCGCCGTCCGGCGCCACGGAGGGGTCGGTGGAGGAGGGGGCGGCGAGATAGGCGGTCGGGTCCGGCGCGGGCTCCCCCTTCCGGTAGATCCAGTCGAACTCTTCTTCCGGATCGCGCGAGAACACGAAGTCGTGGTGGTTCAGGTGCTCGTAGCGCTTGTTGAGCCCCAGATAGAGCACCACGCCCGAGCAGGCGGGCTCGGGGTTCTTCTTCTCGTAAGCCCGGCCCGCCTCGCCGCCGACCAGTTCTTTGTAGGTCCGCACCGAATCCATGTTGGAGATCACGGCGTCGAAGGCGGTGGTGCCTGCCTGCGTCCGCACGCCCCGCACCGCGCCGTTCTGGATGTCGAGGCCCGTCACCTCGGAGCCGGGCTTGAGGGTCGCGCCGAGCTCGCCCGCGAGCTTGGCCAGCGCCTCGGCCACCGCGCGGGTGCCGCCCATCGGGTACCAGACCCCGTCCGCCGTCTGCATGTGGGCGATGGCGCAGAGCACCGCGGGCGCGCCGTAGGGCGAGGAGCCGACATACTGCACGAAGTGGTCGAGCATCTGGGCGAGGCGGGCATCCTTCACCTTGCCGCGGATGGTGCTGGCGACCGAGGCGTGCATGCGCAACGACAGCACGTCGCGCAGGGTGCCGGGGTTCATGTTCGCCCGGATGTTGATCGTGTCGAACAGGTCCTCGACCGGCTTCCAGAAGAAGAACCGCTCCGAGACCCCGTGCAGGTGCTCGGAGATGGAGATGAACTTCTTGTAGCCGTCCCCGGCGCCGGCGCCCGGCACGAAGCGGTCCATCTCCGCCGCCATGGCGGCGACGTCCTGCATCAGGTCGATCTGCGTGCCGTCGTCGAAGAAGCAGCGCCATTGCGGGTCGAGGCGGCGCAGGTCCAGGTAGTCGTTGATGTCGCGGCCCGCCTCCGAGAAGATCCGCTCCAGCACCCGGGGCACCGTGAGGATGGTCGGCCCCATGTCGAAGCGGAAGCCGCCCTCGTGCAGCACCGCGGCCTTGCCGCCGAGCCAGTCGTTCTTGTCGTAGAGGGTGACCCGGTGCCCGCGCGCCGCCGAGACGCAGGCGGCGGCGAGCCCGCCCAGGCCGCTGCCGATGACGGCTACGGAGGAACCGCCCGAGGAACCGTCGGAGGGACGGGCAGGGAAACCGGAACTCATCTGCTACGCTCCTGGGGAACGCCCGGGCGGGACAGCGCCGGGGCTCAAGCTGACGGGGGGCGGGAGCGGCGTCAACGCGCCGCCGCGCCGCGCGGGTGAGAGGGGCTGGCGGCTCATGCGGCCCGCCGGGACACGAGGGCGAGCGCCGCGCCGAGGCCAGCGAGCGCCAGGGCGGCGAGCACGCCCCAGGCGAGAAGCGCGGCGCGCGCGCCCTCGCCGAGCGCGCCCTGGAAGGCTTCGATCGCCCAGGCGTTCGGGGTGAACCAGCCGGCCTGCTGCAGCCAGGGCGGCATCAGGAAGCGCGGCACCATGCTGCCGCCGACCGCCGAGAGCAGCAGCACGCCGAAGGTGGCGAAGAGATGCGCCTGCTGGCGCGTGGCGGCCGCCGCGCAGGCGGCGAGCGCCAGCCCCGCCGCCGTGGCGGCGACGAGCCCGCAGGTGGCGAGGAAAGCCGGCCAGTGCGGACCGATCGTGACGCCGTGGAGAAGGGCCGCCGCGCCGAAGATCAGCCCGGCCTGGACCACGCCCTGGAGCGTCAGGAACAGGAACTTGCCCAGCACGATCACCCGCAGCCCGCCGGGCCCGGCGCTGAGCCGGTCGGCGAGGCCCGACTCGCGCTCCTCGACCAGCGAGAGCGCCCCCTGCATGGCGGCGAACAACAGGAACACCGCGGCGATCGCCCCCGCGTAGTAGCTCACCCGGGCGTTGCCGGCGGCCGCCGCGGTGCTCAGGCGCTCGACCAGCGCCGAGAAGCTGAAGGGCTCCTTCTTCGCGCGCTGCTCCGCGAAAGCCTCGTTCAGGAAGGCGCGCTCGTCCGGCCCGATCTTGCCGGTGCGCTCCACGTCCGCGACGATGCGGGAGAGCACCACGTCCGGCAGGGCCTCGTTCAGCACCCGCTGGAGCTGGCCCAGCGCGATCGGGGCGGCGAGCGCCTTGGCGGGGTTCTCGACGAGCACGACCGGGTGGGCGGCGGCGGCGCCCGAGGGCGCCGCCGCGAGATCGCCGCGCAGCACCAGCGCGACGTCGACCTCGCCCGCGCGCACCGCCTGCGTGGCGGCGGCGAGGTCTGCGGGCAGCCGGGTGACGCGCAAGCTGGTGTCGGCCTCAAGCGCCGCGGCGAGGCGGATCGTGGCCGGCGTCCCCGCGAGGTCGGAGAGGCCCAGATGGATGCGGATGCGGTCGCCGACCGCGCCGGAAAAGATCGCCGCGAAGATCGCGAAGATCACGGTCGGCAGCACGAAGGCCATCACCAGGGCAGCGCGGTCGCGCAGCAGGGTCAGGGTCATCACCCGGAAGGCCGCGCCGATCATCGGGCCGGCTCCAGGGCGGGCGCGCGGACCGGCGCGGCGGGGGCGGGGGTCTCCAGGGCGTCGCGGTAGAGGGCCTCGAGGCCGGGCGCGCGCACCCGCACCTCGCGCACCGGCACGCCCTCTTCGCGCAGGCGCCCGAGCAGAGCGGCCCCGTCGAGGCGCCGGCCCGTCCCCGCTCCGCCGTGAGCGCCGGTCTCGCGCCAGGCGAGATCGGCGTCGGGCGCGAAGCCGGCCCGGCGAAGGGCCCGCTCGGCGGCCTGGTCGGGGATGTCCGAGAGCAGGAGCTCGCGCTCGGGCGGGCCGGCGGCGAGACCCGCCAGCAGGGCGGCCAGCGGTCCCTCGCGCACGATGCGGCCGCCGCGCAGGAAGGCGACCCGGTCGGCCAAGCGCTCGGCCTCGGTGAAATCGTGGGTGGCGACGAGGATCGCGGTGCCCGCCCGGCGCAGGCGCCGCAGCATCGCGTGGATCGCCGCGCGGGCGGCCCGGTCGACCCCCTGCGTCGGCTCGTCGAGCAGGACGAGGGCGGGCCGAGCGATCAGGCCGGCCGCGATGTTGACCCGGCGCTGATAGCCGCCGGAGAGCTGCCCGACGAGACTCCGGGCCACCGTCTCGATGTCGGCGAGCGCCAGCATGGCGGCGACGGCCGGCGCGCGCTCGCGGCGGGGCACGCCCGCAAGGCTCGCGAAGACGCCGAGATTCTCGGCCACGCTCAGGCGCGGCCAGAGCGCGATCTCCTGGGGCACCCAGCCGACGGCGCGGCGCGCACCCGCATCCGTGCGCGGGTCGCGGCCCGCCACCCGCACGGTGCCGGCACCGGGGGCGAGGCGGCCGGCGACGAGCCGCATCAGCGTGGTCTTGCCGGCCCCGTTCGGCCCGAGCAGCGCCAAGATCTCGCCCTGGCCCAGCGCGAGGTCGAGCCCGGTGAGGACCGGCCGTCCGCGATAGGCGAGGGCCAGGCCGGTGCAGGCGAGGAGCGGCGCCACCGGCTCAGTGCCGGGGCAGGGCGCGGACGAGCCGCACCCGGATCGCCGCGCCGGGCTCGCGGAGCGCGAAGGCGGCCTCCTCGAAGCTCGGCCGTGCCCGCCGGCCCGTGCCGCCCGACAGCCCGTAGGGCTCGGTCGGCAGGCCGAGGCCGGTGCGGCCGAGCCGGCCGTCGCCGTCGCGGTCCTGGTAGGCGGCGACCGCGTAGGTGCCGGGGGGGACGCTCGCGAACACGAAGGTCCGGGCCTCCGCCGTGCCCGGCGCCTCCTGCCCGAGGGTGCAGGCGGCCTCCGACAGACCGCCCTGGCAGAGCGTGACGTAGACCGCGCCGCCGCCGGGTTCGATGCCCTCCACGGTGACCTGCACGCCGGCCGCCTGGGCGGGGAGGGGGAGGAAGAGAGCGAGGGCGAGGAGGGCGCCGCGCATCTCCCTCACGAGGCCTCGCCGCCGGTGGCCAGCGGGGCCGTCTCGGGCAGCCCCGCGCTCGCGGGGACGCGGGCGCCGAGCAGATCCTCGATCAGCAGGCGGGCGGAGATGCGCGCGCCCTCGTAGATCACCGGGAGGCCCGAGCCCGGATGGGTGCCGCCGCCCACGAGGTACAGCCCCGGCCCGAACTTGTTGTGCGGGCGGAACCACAGCATCTGCATCAGGTCGTGGGCAAGGTTGAAGGTGGCGCCCTCGTGCACCGCGAAATCGTCGCGCCACTGGGTCGGATCGACGATGCGCTCGTAGCGGATGCGCGATTCGAGGTTCTCGATGCCGAGCAGCTTCAGCCGCTCCAGCACCAGGGCCCGGTAGCCGTCGCGGGTCGCCGCCCAGTCGATGCCGGCCTTCAGGTTCGGCACCGGCACCAGCACGTAGAGGGCGGTGTGGCCGGGAGGCGCCATGCCGCCGTCGGTGAAGCCCGCGTGCTGCACGTAGACCGAGGGCTGCATCGGCAGCGTGCCCTCGGTGATCTCCCGGATGTTCCGCTCGTACGCCTCGGCCAGCAGGATGGTGTGGTGGCCGAGGCCGGCCGGCATCGGGCCCTCGATGCCCAGATAGAGCATGAAGGTCGAGCAGGAGAGGCGGGCCTTGGCGACCTTGGCGTCGCGCCAGCGCGGGCGGCGCGCCTCCGGCACCAGCTCCGGCACCACCTTGGCGAAGTCGCCGTTGATCATCACGGCGTCGGCCCGCAGGGTCTCGCCGCCCACCACCACGCCGACCGCCTTCTTGCCCTCGAACAGGACGCGCTCGACGCTCGTGTTCAGGCGGATGTCGACGCCCATTCGCCGGGCGAGCCCGGCCATCGCCTCCGAGACCGCACCGCAGCCGCCGACCGGGTGGTAGACCCCGTGCTCGTACTCGAGGAACGAGAGGATCGTGAACAGGCTGGGACAGCGGAAGGGCGACATGCCCAGGTACTTGGTCTGGAACGAGAAGGCGAGGCGCACCCGCGGGTCGGCGAAGTAGCGCCGCAGGTCCTTGTCCACGCTGCGGCCGGGATGGAGGTAGGGCAGGGCGGCCAGCATCGCCGGGCTCGCCATGCTGCGGAAGCGGTGGAAGGCCTGCTCCAGGACCGGCTTGAAGAAGGTGAGCTTGGTCCGGTTCTCGGCGAAGAACTTTTTTATGTTCCGGGCGTCGTCCGGGGCGATCCGGGCGACCTCCGCCTCCAGGCGCGCGACGTCGCCCGTGGCGCGGATCTCGCCGGAGACACCCTGGCGTCCCTGCGCGTCCTTGCCCTCGAAGACGAGGTGGTACTGAGGGTCGAGCCGCTCCAGCCGGACATGGTCTTCCAGCCGCTCGCCGCAGCTCTGGAAGATGTCGGCGAGGATCTGGGGATAGAGGAAGAAGGTCGGGCCGATGTCGAAGCGGTAGCCGCCGGGGGCCTCGACGGTCTTCGTGCGGCCGCCGACCTGGGCGTCCCGCTCGATCAGGGTGACGTGGAGCCCGGCGCGCGCCAGCAGCAGGGCCGAAGCCAAGCCGCCGGGCCCCGCGCCGACGATGACGACCCGGCGTCCGGAGAGCCTCCGCATGCCGTCTCCCGTGTGAAGCAACGCTCCCGTCTCCCCAAACCCGCGCGGCCCGCGCCAGGGCCACGATACCCCCTTCGCTTACGGCCAAGCTAGAGATGATTCGGCGTTCGGCAATTGCATCTTTTTGCCGCGCGAGGCCGCGGACATCGATATGGATGAGACAGGACCCGGTTTGAAACGGGGGCCTCAGCAGTCTTCGCGCGCGTCCGGACCGGGTACAGGCGCCGGATGTAGGGCGATCCGGCCGGTCGCGCCGGCCAGCCGGTGCAGGGCGAGCGCCCCCGCGGTCGCCACGTTGAGCGAGTCGAAGCCCGGCGCCATCGGGATGCGCAGGGTGCGGGCGCGCGCCATCAGGCGGGCGGGCAGGCCCGGCCCCTCGGTGCCCAGGAGCAGGAGCGCGCGGGCGGGGGCCTCCGCGGCGTCGAGCGTCTCGCGGCCGGAGGGGCTGAGCGCCAGCGGCTCGAGCGCGAGGGCTTCGGCGACCGCGAGCCAGTCCGCTCCCTCGGGCAGGCGCGCGAAGGGCGTGATCAGGGCGGCGCCCGCCGAGACGCGGATCGCCTTGCGGTAGAGCGGGTCGCAGCACGCGGCGTCGAGGAGCACGGCGTCGGCCCCGAAGGCGGCGGCGTTGCGGAAGCAGGCGCCGACATTGTCGTGGTTGGTCAGGCCGGCGAGGCCCAGCACCAGGGCCGGGGCGGGGGCCGGCGGCACCGGGGCGGCGGGCTCCGGCGCCGCGCCCGTCAGCCCCACCGCCAGCACGCCGCGGTGGATCGGGAAGCCCGCCACCGCGCTCATCACGGGCCTGCCCGCGAGGTAGACCGGCGCGCCAAGGCGGCCCACTACCTCGGCCAGGCCCGGCCAGCGCTCGGGCGCCAGCAGCACGGATTCGGTGCGAAAGCGCGCGCCGGGCGAGGCCATCAGCCGGAGCGTGACCTCGCCCTCGACGATGAAGCGGCCCTGCCGCCCGACGAGGTCGCGCTCGCGCATGGAGGCGTAGGGGGCGAGCCGGGGATCGGCCGGATCGTCGATCGCGACGGGCATCATGGGGGACCGTCCAGGTGTCCAGAGGCCGAGGCCTCTGGCGGGTGCAGGGCGGAGCCCTGCATGTCGGCCGTCAGGCCTTGCCCTGGCGGGCGGCCAGCGGGTCGGCCTCGGCCTTCGTGGGCACCTTCACCAGAGCCTCGCCGTCGAGCACGATCTCGCCCGCGACCGCGCAGGTGCATTTGAGCCGGGCGCGGCGGCGCTCGGGCACCAGCTCGGCGACCTCGACCGTCACGTCCACCGTGTCGCCGATGCGCACGGGCGCGCGAAAGTTCAGGGTCTGGCTGATGTAGACGGCACCGGGGCCGGGCAGCCGCGTGCCGAGCACCGCCGAGATCAGCCCGGCGGTGTAGAGGCCGTGGGCGATGCGGGTGCCGAAGGGCGTGCGCGCCGCGAAGTGCTCGGAGAGGTGGATCGGGTTGCGGTCGCCGGTGATCTCGGCGAAGCCCACCACGTCGGAGGAGGCGATCACCTTCGAGAGAGTCTCGGAGAGGCCGACCTCCAGGTCCTCGAAGTACAGAACGCGCAGCTCGGGCAACATCGGGGGCTCCCTCGTTGGATCGCGCCCGTGTCGGCGCCTGCCGCTGGCCTCGCACAGCCGCGCCCGCGAATCCAGCCTCCGCCACGCTGCACCGCAGCGGACTTTGGTCCAATTCGAGGGATCGGCTTCACACAGTCGCCATCCGAGTATCGGACGATGGTCGGCATGCAGGACTCGGATCCTTTCTCGCCCGGACATCTCGGTGCCGCCCTCGCGGTGACGGGTCTCGCCGCCCTGATGCTCGACCAGACCCCGAGCCCGGGGCGCGTCGCGACCGCTGCCGCCTGCCTCGTGTCGGCGCTGATCGCCTTCGCGGTCGCGAGCCTGCGCCGGGTCCGTCGCAAGCCGGCCGCCGGGGCGGCTCCGGTCCGCGCGGCGCCCCCAGCGCGCAGCCCCGTCGTGTCCGTCCGGGTGCCGGCGGACGTCTCCCTGCCCGGGCGCTGGTCGATGCCGCTCTCGCAGCGCGCCCCGGGCGTCCACCCCGCCCTGTCGATGGCTGCCCGGACGTTCCAGGGCGGCGAGCCGCCCGCGGAGGCGGACGCCCGGCGCGTACCGGGCCAGGACTGAAAGCCGCAGGCCGGGCGCCTGCCGCACCGCCGCGCAGTGCCGCCCACCGCCCCGCACCGCCGCTGTGCGCCGCAACGAACGCCCTGCCGCACCGACGCCCTCGACAGGAGGCGCCGCATCGGCGAAGAGGCCCCGAATCCAGGGACGTCCCGTGCCGAAGCCCGCCTCCTCTCCCGCGCTCCGCCCCGTCGTCGCCCGCGTGGCGGCGCTGAACCTCGGCTATTTCGGGATCGAGATCGCGGTGGCGCTCGCCATCGGCTCGGTCGCGCTCATCGCCGACAGCCTCGACTTCCTGGAGGACGCGGCGATCAACCTGCTGATCTTCGCGGGGCTGGGCTGGTCGGCGGCCAACCGCGCCCGCCTCGGCACGGTGATGGCCTTCATCCTCCTGGTGCCGGCGCTCGCCACCGCCTGGGCCGCCTGGGAGAAGGTCTCGGACTTCACCGCCCCGGCGCCGCTGCCGCTGACCCTCACCGGCCTCGGGGCGCTCGCCGTCAACCTCACCTGCGCGCTGATGCTGGCCCGCCACCGGCACGGCTCGGGCAGCCTGACCCGGGCGGCCTACCTCTCGGCGCGCAACGACGCTTACGCCAACCTCGCCATCATCGCGGCCGGCCTCGTCACCGTGGTCTGGGTCTCGCCCTGGCCGGACCTCGTCGCGGCGGCCGTGATCGCGGTGATCAACGCGGATTCCGCCGCGGACGTCTTTCGGGCGGCGCGGGCCGAGCGGCGGGCGGCGCGCGCCGCCGAGGGGGCCTGAGCGGTGCGCCTGTTCCCGATCTCCGACCTGCATCTCGAGCGGCGCCGGCCGGAGCTGATCCCGGCGCCCGCCGGCCCCTTCGACGTGCTCGCCTGCGCGGGCGACCTCTACGAGGGCCATCCCGAGCAGGGGCTCGCCGCGCTCCTGGACCTCGCGCGGGGCGCCCCGATCGTGCTGGTGCCGGGCAACCACGAGCGCTACGCCCCGACCGGGGATCCCCGCACCGCGCCCGAGCTCCTGGCGGCGCTGGAGGCCGAGGTCGCCCGGCTCAACGCGGGCGGCGCGCGCATCCACCTGCTACAGCGGGGCGCGGCCTGCGTGATCGACGGGGTGCGCTTCGTCGGCGCGACCCTGTGGAGCGACTGGTCGCTCGCCGGGCGCTGGCTCGGCCCCGAGGCGCCGGAGCGCCCCGCCGACCCGGTGGCCTTCGCCGCCGCCCGGATGACCGACCCGGTCACGGGCTCGCGCGAGTATCTGGGCTCCATCCGCAACACCGACGGCACGCCCTGGCAGCCGGCGGACGCGATGCGGGCCCACGCGGCGGAGCGGGCCGACCTGCTGGCCGGGCTGGCGCGGCCGCACGCGGGTCCCACGGTCGCGATCACCCACCACCCGGCGAGCCCGCGCGCGGCGGACGCCTACCGGGACGCGCCCGGCGTGCCCTGGTGGGTTCCGGCCTTCTACGCCACCACCGTGCTCGACGACCTGCCCGACGCGACGCGCCCGGACCTCTGGATCTCGGGCCATTTCCACGCCGGGCACGACATGCGGCTCGGCCGCTGCCGCTGGGTGGCGAACCCGGTCGAGGGCCGGACCTTCCGGCCCGACCTCGTGCTGGAGGTCGGGTGAGGGAAGAAGCGGGGCTGCGGGCGCGTGACGCGGGGCGCCCGCTCGCCCGGGCCGGCCGCAGCGCTAGCTCTCCGCGGGTAAGAGCCGCCCAAGAGCAGCCCAACCAAGAGCAGCCGCGGCCGGGAGGAAGGCCCCATGAACAGCTTCATCGCCGTGGTCCTGGTCTGCGCCAACGGGCTGGCACAGGCGGAGTGCACGGACGACCGGGCCATCGAGGTGCGCAAGGTGAAGGTCGCCAACGAACTCGGCTGCACCAACGGCTGGCAGGAGATCATCGCCCGCACGGACCTGCGCGAGGAGATCGGCCGTACCGCCTACCTCAAGACCGAGTGCCGCCGGGTGAAGGCGGGCGGGTAGGGCCGGCCCGGGCGGGGCCGGGCAGGGCGCATCCGGCCCGATCCGGCGCGCGCCCCCGGCCGAGCAGGCTCAGCCAAGCCTCGGGCAGGCCCTCGGCCAGAACCGGCGCGTAGAGTTCCTCCAGGGCGTGGCCGATCCCGTCCAGGCGCGGATCGCTGGCGGCGCCCGGCCGCCTCACGCGCAGGGTGGCGCAGTGGCGCATGCTCGCTCCTCTCCGGAGCGACGCCTTTCCCGCCGGCTCCAGCCTCGGACCGGAACCGCCGAGCGTGTCCTGCCGATGACCCGCACGAGGCTCCGTCTTGTGACAGATTGCCTCAAGAAATGGGCTCGGCGGCCGATGGTTTCAGCTTGGCCGCGGAGGAAATTCGGATGCAGCCCGATGCGCCGCGCCTCCGGAACGCCCTCCGGCGGTCCACCCGGCGGGTTTGCCAGCCCCTTGGCCTGACTCGCTCGCGCCGACCGTCGGGCCCTTCGGGCGCGTGTCACATCCTGCGGATCTTCTCCTCGATCCGCCGGGCCTCCTCCGGGTCGATCTGGACCGGCTCGCCGGTATCGTTCGGGAGCCCTGAGCCCGTCTGGGCGATCGTCTCGTCGCGCGGCCGGCCGCTCTGGCCGTTCGCGATCGGCGGCTCCTTCGAGAGCGCGTCGGAGCGCGTCCCGGTGCGCCCGTCCCGTCCGTCGTCGTTCATCGCATGCCTCCGCATCTCGGACAGGCGATCAACGCGGCAAGCGCCCCGCTTTCTCCCGCTTTCCGCCGACCGGGGAGGGGCGCATCATCCGGGCACCGGGGCAGCGGACGGGAAGGTGATCATGGACACCGTGATGCACGATGAGTCTGGGGTGCCGGAATGCCGCCTCGTCCGGGCCGGGGCGCCGTTCACGGGCAAGCAGGGGCTGGACTACGCCGTCGGCATCTCGGCCGAGAGCGTGGGCGCGCGGGGCATCCACCTCCAGCTCGTGACGATCCCGCCCGGCGCCCGCGCCCGGGCCCACCTGCACGCCGACCACGAGACCGCGATCTACGCGCTCGGCGGCACCTCGGGCTGCTGGTACGGCGCGCGGCTGGAGCACCACGCGACGGTGGCGCCGGGCGACTTCTTCTACATCCCGGCCGGCGTGCCGCACCTGCCCTACAACCCGAGCCCGACCGAGCCCTGCACCGCGCTCATCGCCCGCACCGACCCGAACGAGCAGGAGAGCGTGGTGCTCCGGCCCGACCTCGACGCCCTGCGGCCGGCGCAAGCACCGGGGCTCGGCCCGGACGGGGCATGAGGTCGGGCCGCCTCGGCGCCCGGGAGACGGGACCGCCGCTTGCGCCGGGCCGGGCCTGTGCGCAGGTGACAGCCAGACACAATCCCGGGATGAATCTTCGATTCCTGGGTTGTATGTCCCGGCGCGGGATGGGAGGCCTCCGCCCCCTCGCACACACGATCCGCACACGGGAGACGCCATCGATGCCGCGTTCCGCACGCCTGACCGGACTGCTTCTGGCCGGACTTCTCCTGCCCCTCGGGCCCGCCGGGGCGCAGCAGGCGCCGAGCGGCACGCCGACGCCGGGCAGCGCGGACGGCTCCGCGCCGAAGCCCGCCAACGCCCCCGCGCCCGCCCAGGACCGCGGCTCGGCCCTCTACGGCCGGCCCGAGGGCGGCGAGGCCGCTAAGCTCGCCCCGATCGCCGGGCCGCCGCTGCCGACGCCGGCCGCCCGCCTGCCCATCGACAAGCTGAAGGTGCCGGACGGCTTCAAGATCGAGGTCTATGCCAGCGGGCTCGCCAACGCCCGCTCGCTCGCCCAGGGCGACAAGGGCACGCTCTTCGTCGGCACCCGCTCGCTCGACCGGGTCTACGCCGTGCGGACCGTGGACGGGAAGCAGGAGGTGAAGGTGATCGCCACCGGCCTGCACCGGCCGAACGGCGTCGTCTTCCACAAGGGCGCGCTCTACGTCGCCGAGCTCTCGAAGATCTGGCGCTTCGACGACATCGAGAACAACCTCGACGCGCCGGGGAAACCTGTCCTCGTCTCCGACGACTTCCCGAAGGACGAGGCGCACGGCTGGAAGTTCATCGCGATCGGGCCGGACGAGAAGCTCTACGTGCCGGTGGGCGCGCCGGGCAACATCCTGAATCCGCCCGACACCCACGCCCAGATCCGCCGGATGGACCTCGACGGCAAGAACGTCGAGGTGGTGGCCCGCGGCGTGCGCAACACGGTGGGCTTCGACTGGAACCCGCGGACGCAGCAGCTCACCTTCACGGACAACGGTCGCGACTGGGTCTCGGAGGACATCCCGAACGACGAGCTGAACGTGCTCTCGGAGCCCGGCAAGCAGCATTTCGGCTACCCGTTCTGCCACCAGGGCAACTTCACCGACCCGGAATACGGCTGGGGCCGCTCCTGCGCCGAGTTCACGGCGCCTGTCGGCCTGCTCGGGCCGCACACCGCGGCGCTCGGCATGCGCTTCTACACCGGCGCGCAGTTCCCGGCGGCCTACAAGGACGCGATCTTCATCGCCCGCCACGGCTCGTGGAACAAGACGCAGAAGCTCGGCGGCGACGTGGTGGTGGCGCGTCTCGGGGCCGACGGGAAGATGACGAGCCTGGAGCCGTTCCTGACCGGCTTCCTGCAGGACAACCGCTATGTCGGCCGGCCCGTGGACGTGCTGGTGGCGCGTGACGGCGCGCTCCTGGTCTCGGACGACTACAACGGCGCGATCTACCGCATCAGCGCGGCGCGCTGAGGGGCGGGGGGCTCGCGCGTCGCGCGCCAACCCGGAGCTTCGAGAGCCCACACCTCCAGCGGCCGGTCACGCCGCGTGCCCTCTCCCGTGCGGGAGAGGGTTGGGGTGAGGGATGAGAATTGTCCGGACAAGGCGCGCGCCTGCCGCGGAACCGCAGCGCCTTCTCCGGATGGCTCCGGGCCCCTCACCCTGTCCCTCTCCCGCACGGGAGAGGGGATCCGCGCAACCTTCGGGCGCCGACCACGCCTGTGCGCACCGTGCCATCAAGGAATAAGCCCATGCGCCGCCTCGCGCCGCCCGCCCTCTGCCTTCTGGCCCTCCTCACCGCGCCGGCACTCGCCGAGAGCGCGGCCGAGCGGCTGCCGGCCTGCCTCGCCTGCCACGGCGAGAGCGGCACCTCGGCCAATCCCGGCGTGCCCTCGCTCGGCGCGATGCCGGCGGACTACGTCGTCACGCAGCTCTACCTGTTCCGGGAGAAGCAGCGGGTCGCCGACCCGATGAACGCGATGGCCGAGGGGCTCTCGGACGACGACCTGCGCATGCTGGGCGATGCGGTCGCCAAGCTGCCGGCGCCGAAGCCGGAGGCGAATCCCGACCCGGCCCGGATGGAGGCGGCCAGGGCGCTCGCCGCCAAGCACCAGTGCGGCTCCTGCCACGGGGCGGATCTCGCCGGGCAGGACCAGATCCCGCGCGTCGGCGCCCAGCGCGAGGACTACCTGCTGGCCACCCTGCGGGCCTACAAGTCGGGCGCCCGCGCCGGCTACGACCCCGCGATGAACGAGGTGGCGCAGGGCCTCTCGGAGGACGACATCGCGGCCCTGTCCTACTACCTCGCCCATCGCTGAGCGGCCCGTCCCGGAGGCGAGAGGTCGAGACCTCTCGCGGGTCCGGGCAAGGAAGCTTGATCCTGGCCCTGGTGTTCGGCGAAGCCGAACTCGGGGCGCCGCCCCGACCCCCGCCGAAGGGTGGTCCCCCCTTCGGGATCCCGGGATCAGACCAGCCCGAGGACCCGCAGGGCGAGGCCGGCCGCGGCACAGCCCGCGAGCACCGCCGGCACGCCGAGGCGCAGGCGGAACAGGGCGAGCATCGCGGCGAGCGCCAGCGCCAGGGCGTAGGGGTCGAGGCTCGACCAGACCGGCAGGTCGAGCCGCAGCGGCCCGAGACGGACCGGGCGCAGCGCCCCGAACAGCGTGTGCAGGGCGAACCAGACCGCGAGGTTGAGGATCACGCCGACCACCGCCGCGGTGATCGCCGCGAGCGCCCCGGCCAGCGCCCGGTTGCCGCGCAGGCGCTCGACGTAAGGGGCGCCCGCGAAGATCCAGAGGAAGCAGGGCGCGAAGGTCACCCAGGTGGTGAGCAGCCCCCCGAGCGTGCCGGCGAGGAGCGGCGGCAGCGCGCCCGGCGCCCGGTAGGCGGCGAGGAATCCCACGAACTGCGTGACCATGATGAGCGGGCCGGGCGTCGTCTCGGCCATTCCGAGCCCGTCGAGCATCTCGCCGGGCTTCAGCCAGCCGTAATGCTCCACCGCCTGCTGGGCGACGTAGGAGAGGACCGCATAGGCGCCCCCGAAGGTCACCATCGCCATCTTGGAGAAGAACAGCGCGATCTGGCCGAACACGTCGCCGGGCCCGAGCGCGGCGAGGATGGCGGCCACCGGCACCAGCCAGAGCGCCGCCCAGACCGCGACGACCCGCAGCGTCCGCCCCGGCGCGACGCGCTCGCGCGGGGTCGCCGCGTCGCCCAGGAGATAGGGTCCGTCGTCCCGGGGCGCGCTCCCGGACCCGTGGCCGCCGCCGCGGAACGCCGCCAACCCGGCGCGGGTCCCCAGATAGCCGATGGTGCCGGCCGCCAGAACGACGAGCGGGAAGGGCAGGTCGAGGAGGAAGAGCGCCGCGAAGGCGGCGGCGGCCAGCCCCGCCAGGGCGGGGCCGCGCAGCGCCCGGCGGCCGATGCGCAGCACCGCCTCCGCCACCACCGCCAGCACCGCGGCCTTCAGCCCGAAGAACAGCCCCGCGACGGGCCCGGCCTGCCCGTAGAGCACGTAGATCCAGCTCAAGGCCATGATGGCGAGAAGGCCCGGCAGCACGAACAGCCCGCCCGCGACGAGCCCGCCGCGCACGCCGTGCATCAGCCAGCCCACATAGGTGGCGAGCTGCTGCGCCTCCGGCCCCGGCAGCAGCGTGCAGAAGTTCAGCGCGTGCAGGAAGCGCGCCTCCGAGATCCAGCGCCGCTCCTCGACGAGCACCCGGTGCATCACGGCGATCTGGCCGGCCGGACCCCCGAAGGAGAGGGCGGCGATGCGGGCCCAGACCGGCACGGCCTGCGCCAGGGTGACGGGCAGGATCTCGGGCGGGGGAGCCGGGCGAGGCGCGTCCGTCGACGCCGAACCGAGCGTGGCCATGCGTGTCGTCCCCCGGGCAAGCGTTACCGGCGGCCTCTTCGCACAGGCGGGCCCCGGCGGCGACAGGCGATGCGCCGCCGCCACGCGCGTGACACGGGGCCGCCCGTGCCTTGTGTTCGGGTCGGCCCGTCCCTAGGTTCGGCGCGATCTTACGATTACGGGTTGGGTCGCCGCGCGGGAGCGCTTTTCCCCGCGGTGCAGGAGGTTGCCATGGGCAGCATGAGTATCTGGCACTGGGTCGTCGTCGCCGTCATCGTGATGCTGCTGTTCGGACGCGGCAAGGTCTCGGACCTGATGGGCGACGTCGCCAAGGGCATCAAGGCGTTCAAGAAGGGCATGGCCGACGACGAGGCGCCCGCGCAGCCGCCGGCCACCCCGGTGGCGCCGGCCGAGCCCGTGCGCACCATCCCGCACGCTGCCGAGACCAGCCCCGGCACCGCCGTGCCGGCGAGCCACCTCCCGTCAGGCTCTTTGCCGGCCGGCGAGCGCAAGCCCGTCTGATCCCTCCGATCCGGGATCGGGCTTCCGCCGGCCGCGAAGTGGTGTAAGCCCCTCCCGGCAGAACCTCGCGCGAGGCCCATCCGGGGCGTTCCGGATCCCGGCACGCGCGAGCAGCGGGACCGTCGGCAAGGTCGGCACAGCATGTTTGACATGAGTTGGGGCGAGGTGATGCTGATCGGCGGCGTCGCCCTCATCGTCATCGGGCCGAAGGATCTGCCGAAGGCGCTGCGCACCGTCGGGCAGATCACGACCAAGCTGCGCCGCATGGCCGGCGAGTTCCAGATGCAGTTCAACGAGGCGATCCGCGAGGCCGAACTCGACGAGGTCCGCCGCGAGGTCGACGGCATCCGCAACACGGTCAAGGGCGCCGGTACCGGCTTCAACCCGGTCCAGACCATCCGCGACGAGATCAAGGGCGCGGTCGAGGCGCGCGGGCCGAAGCCCGACGAGACGCCGGCACCCGGCGCGCTGGCCGCTGCCACCGCCCAGCTCAAGGCAGCCGAGGCCGAGGCGCCGCTGCCGGAGCGCGGCCGCTACGACGTCCCGCGCCCCGAGGACATGAAGCCCGAGATGCTGGCGCAGACGCCGCCCGAGCCCCCGCTTCCCGTGCCGGGCTCCGTCGACGACCCCTACGGCACGCCCGAGCCGCTTCCCGCGCAGCCGAAAGCCGGGGTTCGGCCGGAGGCCGACAGATGATCAACGAGGCGGACGAAGCCGAGATCGAGGCCTCGCGGGCCCCGCTGCTCGAGCACCTGATCGAGTTGCGCGCGCGGCTGATCAAGTCGCTGATCGCCTTCGTGGCGATGTTCTTCGGGTGCTTCTTCTTCTCGCGCCAGATCTACAACATCCTGGTGCACCCATACGTCTCGATCGTGGGCGCGCAGAACGCCGAGCTGATCGCGACGCACTTCCTCGAGCAGGTCTTCACCAACATCAAGCTCAGCGTGTTCGGCGGCGGCTTCCTGGCCTTCCCGATCATCGCCACGCAGATCTACGCCTTCGTGGCGCCGGGCCTCTACCGCAACGAGCGCCGGGCCTTCCTGCCCTACCTCGTGGCCACGCCCGTGTTCTTCGTGCTGGGCGCGCTGGTGGTCTACTTCCTGGCGATGCCGCTCCTGATCCAGTTCTCGGTCTCGCTGCAGCAGATCGGGCAGCCGGGCGAGGCGACGATCAAGCTCCTGCCGAAGGTCGACGAGTACCTCTCGCTGATCATGACCCTGATCTTCGCCTTCGGCCTCGCCTTCCAGCTGCCGGTGATCCTGACGCTGCTCGGGCAGATCGGCGTGATCGACGCGGCCTTCCTGCGCGAGAAGCGGCGCTACGCCATCGTGCTGGTCTTCGTGGCGGCCGCGATCCTGACCCCGCCGGACGTGATCTCGCAGCTCTCGCTCGCGCTGCCGATGCTGCTCCTCTACGAGGCCTCGGTGCTCTCGGTGTCGCGTATCGAGAAGTTGCGGGCGGCCCGGCGCAAGGCCGAGGGGCTCGATCCGTAAGAGGAACGGGCTCCCGCCCCCGGTTACCGCGGGGTCCCCTCTCCCCGCCGTGCGGGGAGAGGGCTTCATGCCCCCTTGCCGGGGCATGAAGCGAGCCGGCAGGCGACGGTGAGGGGGCGGCACCGGAGAAGCCTCTTCCGGGGATCCCCCTCACCGCCGCTGCGGTTCCGCCTCCGCTTCCCGCAGGCACGACAGGGTGCCTGCGGGCCTCTCCCTGCCCGGCGGGGAGAGGGGGCGATTCAGCTCAGCGCCACCGTGTAGCCGGCCTCGGTCTTGGCCCGGATCTCCTCCTCGGTGACGCCGTCGGCGAGTTCGATGAGCCGCATGCCGCCGTCCCCCCGCTTGTCGATGGTGAAGACGCCGAGATCGGTGATCACCATGTCGACCACGTGCGTGCCGGTGAGCGGCAGGTCGCAGGCCTTCAGAAGCTTCGGGCTCTCCGAGCCGTCCTTGTTCTTGGCGACGTGCTCCATCACCACCACGACGCGCTTGACGCCCGCCACGAGGTCCATGGCGCCGCCCATGCCCTTCACCATCTTGCCGGGGATCATCCAGTTGGCGAGGTCCCCGTTCTCGGCCACCTGCATGGCGCCGAGGATCGACAGGTTGATGTGCCCGCCGCGGATCATCCCGAAGGAATCGGCCGACGAGAAGTAGCTCGTGGTCGGCAGCGCCGTGATGGTCTGCTTGCCGGCGTTGATCAGGTCCGGGTCCTCCTCGCCCTCGTACGGGAAGGGGCCCATGCCGAGCATGCCGTTCTCGGATTGCAGCTGCACCGACATGCCGTCGGGGATGTAGTTCGACACCAGCGTCGGGATGCCGATGCCGAGGTTCACGTAGAAGCCGTCCTCCAGCTCCTTGGCGGCGCGCGCCGCCATCTGCTCGCGGGTCCAGGCCATCGCTGTCTCTACTCCTGTGTGGCGCGTTCTCTTCGCGACCGCGCCGTCCGCCGCAGGGGCGGCGGCGCGCTGTCGCGCTCGCGGCCTCGCGGCCGGGCTGTTCGGTTCAGATCTGACCACCGCCGGCCGCCGCCGGGGCGGCCTCGGCGCGCTTGCGGGTGGTGCGCTGCTCGATACGCTTCTCGCGCACCGGCACGTGCACGATCCGCTTCACGAAGATGCCGGGCGTGTGGATGTTCTCAGGCTCGATCTGGCCGGGCTCGACGAGGTGCTCGACCTGCGCGACCGTGACCTTGGCGGCGGTGGCCATCATCGGGTTGAAGTTGCGCGCGGTCAGCCGGTAGGCGAGGTTGCCCTCGGTGTCGCCCTTGAAGGCGTGCACCAGCGCCAGATCCGCGAACAGGCCGCGCTCCATCACGTAGTGCTCGCCGTCGAACTCGCGCACCTCCTTGCCCTCGGCGACCTTGGTGCCGACGCCCGTCTTGGTGAAGAAGGCCGGGATGCCCGCGCCCCCGGCACGGATGCGCTCGGCGAGCGTCCCCTGCGGGTTGAACTCGATCTCCAGCTCGCCGGCGAGGTACTGGCGGGCGAATTCCTTGTTCTCGCCGACATAGGACGAGATCATCCGGGCGACCTGCCGGGTCTCCAGGAGCTTGCCCAAGCCCACGCCGTCGATGCCGGCATTGTTGGAGACGATCGTCAGGCCCTTCACGCCGGAGGCCCGCACGGCCTCGATCAGCTCGTCGGGGATGCCGCACAGGCCGAAGCCGCCGCACATGATCATCATGTCGTCGCGCAGGAGTCCGGCAAGCGCGGCCACCGGATCCGGATAAACCTTCTTCATTCGAACACCCTCTCCGAGGCGCGGCCTTCGGCCCGGGCGCCTGAGATCCCATGCTGTCCCCGATTCCGGGCGGCGGGTCCAGCCCGCGGCGGCGGACACCGGTCGACTCTGCCGGACTCACAAGGACCATGCCGCCGCCACGGATCGGCCAAGGCTCGGCCAAGGCTTTGCCGCGACTCCCCCGCAGACAAAGGGCATCGAAGCGGCTATGGCCATCTTCACGCGTGGGCGAACCGTGACGGCCTGGGGGCGGCTGAAACGGCAGGCACCCGTATCCCGGCCGATCCGGCCGATCCTGCAAGCCCGGAGCGCGATGTCGCCGCACCGCCTGATCCCCGCCCTCGCGGCAACCGCGCTCGTCCTCGGCTGCGGCGCGGGCGCGATGCCGTGGAGCATCGGGACGGGAACGGCGCTCCGCCTGCTCTCCGACGAACTCGGCGCGTACGGGATCGGTCTCACGGCGGACGGGCCGGCGACCCTGCGCCTGCTGCCCCTGCCGCGGCTCGACCTGCACGGCGCCCGCCTCGCGGACGCGGCCGGCGGCCTGCCGCTCGCCGAGGGCGGGCGGCTCTCGGTCGTGCTCGACCCGGTCGGCCTGCTGAGCGGGCGGCTCGGCATCGGCAGCCTCAGCCTCGACGGCGCACGCCTGCACCGTCCGGACGGACCCGGCGACACCCGCTGGGAGGGCCCCCTGCGCCGGGTCGCCGAGCGGGCGCGGGGCGGCTGGAGCGGGCACCCGCACCGGCTCGTCCTCAGCCGCGCCGCCGTGGCGGGGGCGCTCGCGCTCGGCGACCTCGCTCTCGACATCGCTTGGCCGGCCTGGCGCGGGGTCGCCGAGGCGCAGGCCGGCTTCACTTGGCGGGGCGAGGCCGCCCGGCTCACCCTGTCGGAGCTGCGCCCGGCCGAACTCGCCGGGGGCGGGGCCTCCCCGGTCGCGGCGCGGCTGGTCTGGGCTGGCGGCAGCCTCTCTGCCGACGGGCAGGCGCAACTCCGCCCGGGCGAGCCGGGCGGCCTGCGGCTTGCCGGGGAGGGACGGCTCGAGACGCGCTCGCTGCCCCGCCTGCTCGCCGCCCTCGACCGGGACGCGGCGCTGCTGCCGCTCGCCGAGGCCTTCGCGCTGGAGGGCCGCTTCGAGACCGCGGGTGCGGCCGTGATGCTGCCGCGGCTACGGGTGAGCCTCGGCCGCAACGTCCTCGACGGTGCGGGCTCGCTCAACCTCGCCCAGCCGCGGCTCACCGTGCAGGCGACGCTCGCCGCCGAGAGCCTCGATCTCGCGCCCCTGCTCGCCCCGCTCGCGGCGGCGCTCGGGGCGGACGCTCCCGCAACTCTGGTCTCCCTGACGCCCTACACGGGCGGCGACCTCGACCTCAGGCTATCGTCGGCCTCGGCCCGCCTCGGGCCCGCCGCCCTTGAGGATCTCGCCGCGAGCGTGCTGGTGCGCGACGGCGCGCTGGAGATCGCCCTGAACCGGGCCGGCCTGCGGGGCGGCACGCTGAAGGGCCGGGTCGCGCTCGCGCCCGCCGCCGCGGACCCGGCCGGGACGGAGATCAGGGCGCAGGGGAGCCTCGACCGGGTCGATCTCGGCGCGCTGCTCACCGATCTCGGCGAGGCCTCCTGGGTGCAGGGCCCAGTCCAGGGGCATCTCGCCCTGGAGAGCCGGGGGCGGGATCTCTCCGAGCTGGTCGCCCGGGCCGCCGGCCGGGCCACCCTCGCGGTCGAGCGGGGCAGCCTCGTCGGGCTCGACCTCACCGACGTGATCCAGCGCAATGGCGGCCTCGCCGCCGGGGCGCTCGCCCGCCGCAACGGTCGCACCCCCTTCGAGCGGGCGGCACTCTCCGTGCGCTTCGCGGACGGGGTCGGCGAGATCGGCGAGGGCGCGCTCCAAGCCCCGTCGCTCACCGCCTCGCTGCGCGGGGGGTTCTCGCTGACCGACCGCACCCTGCGGGCGCGCGCCGAGCTGAGCCCGCGCCTGGCCGGGTCGCGGCCCGGCCCGTTCTTCGATCTCGCCGGCCCCTGGGAGGACGTCGCGGTGCGCGTCCTGCGCTCCGACGAGCCGGACCTGCCGGCGAGCGCCCTGACGGCCGAGCCGCTGCCGGGCCCCGCCCTGCTGCCGGCCCGGGCCCGCGCCTACGCGCCCTGATCATCTTACGGGATCCCCGAATCTTGCGGGATCTTCAAGAGGTTAGAGCCGTTCCCGATCGCGTTGCACTCGGAAATGGCTCCAAGCTCTTGTTTTGACGCGCTCACTTGCGCCGAACCGGCGTCCACTTCGGCGGAGAGCGCTCTAGCGGCCCTTGGGCGGGTCCTCAGGGCGGCGCCCTGAGACGGCGCAGCCGTGCCGCTTCTCAGGATGCGGCCGTCTCCCGCGGCAGGCGCGCGAGCCGGGCCACGAGGGCGGGGTCGTGCAGCAGCGCCATGCGCTCCTTCTGCCCGAGCCAGGCGGCCACCTCGGCGAGACTCTCGGCCTCGGCGAGCTTGGCCTCGGCCAGGACGCGGTCGGGTTCGATCCGCCCGCGCGGCCGGGGCGCCGGGGGTGGCAGCATCCGGGCATGGGCCTCGGCGAGAGCCGGTTCGGCGTGGAGCGCCTGGAGCGCGTCGGCCTCGTCGAGGCCGGCTTGCGCGTTGCGGGCAGCGAGTTCGGCTGCCCGCAGGGCGACGGCGGGCGGGTCGCGCTCCTCCGGCGTCACCAGGAGGCCGCGCCGCTTCAGGGCGAGGCCCCAGGCGAGCTGCCCGCTCGCCCAGGAGATCGGGATCGCCAGCACGAGGCCGAGGATCGTCGGCGACATCCAGAGGAAGAGCGAGGTGGCGATGGCGAAGGCCGCGACCCCCGCCACCAGCCCGAGCAGCGTGTGCCAGCGGTGGCGCCGGACGATGTCGCGCATCGGGATCGAGCCGTCGTCGCGCCGCTGCGGGTTCCAGCCGGTGTCGCGCCCGAGCAGGATCCCGGCGACCGAGCCCGACTGGATCACCATCGCCACCGGGGCGATCAGCGCCGAGAGCAGGATCTCAAGGGCGCTGGATGCGACGAGCCGGCCGGCGCCGCCGCAGGCCCGGCGCAGCGCGGGATCCCGCAGGGCGAGGACCAGCCCCAGGAGCTTGGGCGCCAGCAGCACGCCCATGGTCAGCCCGAAGAGCTGCAGCGCGCGCACCGGGTCGAAGCGCGGGAAGACGGGGTAGAGCGCCAGACCTTGCGGGAAGTATTCGGGCTTCGCGTAGGCGGTCTGCAGCACCAGCGCGATGCCGACGAGGAGCTGGCAGAGCCAGAGCGGCGAGGCGAGGTAGCCGGCGATGCCCGTGGCGAAGTGCTGGCGCGAGGCGGCGTGCAGCCCGGCCGCGCCGATGATGCGGCTGTGCTGCAGGTTGCCCTGCGCCCAGCGCCGGTCGCGCACGGCCACGTCGATGAGCGAGGGCGGACTCTCCTCGTAGGAGCCGGGCAGCGTCGGCAGCATGGTCACCGCCCAGCCGGCGCGCCGGATCAGCGCCGCCTCGACGAAATCGTGGCTCAGCACGTGGCCGCCGAAGGGCGGGCGCCCGGGCAGGTCCGGCAGGCCGCAGGCCTCCGCGAAGGCCCGCGTGCGGATGATGGCGTTGTGGCCCCAGTAATTGCCGTCGCGGCCCGACCAGGCGGAGAGCCCGACCGCGATCACCGGCCCGTAGATGCGGGCGGCGAATTGCTGGAGCCGGGCGAATAGGGTGTTGCGGTTGATGATCAGCGGCAGCGACTGGACGATGCCGGTATCCGGATCCGCCTCCATGGCGGCGGCGAGGCGCACCACGCAGTCGCCCGTGAGCAGGCTGTCGGCGTCGAGCACCAGCATGTGGTCGTAGGCCGCGCCCCAGCGGGTGACGAAGTCGGCGATGTTGCCAGCCTTGCGGTGATGGTTCTTCGGCCGGTGCCGGTAGTAGAGGCGGGCCCCGTCCCCGAGCCGATCGCGCAGGCGCAGGAAGGCGCGCTCCTCGGCGATCCAGGCATCCGCTTGCGTCGAGTCCGAGAGGACGAACCAGTCGAACGCGGCCCCGAGCCCCGTGGCCGCGACGGATTCGTGCATCGCCTCCAGCCCCGCGAAGGTGCGGGCCGTGGCCTCGTTGTAGACCGGCATCAGGATCGCGGTGCGACCGCCGAGCGCCGCCGGTGCCGGGGGCGGGGCGGGGGCGCGCAGCAGCACCGCAAAGCCCAGCACCGCGCCCGTGAAGGCGAGCGCGATCCACGAGAAGGTGAGCAGGAAGAGCGCCACGAGCGCGAGCTGCAGGACGGTCGGCGAGCCCGACACCGCCACCGTCTCGTACATCTGCCAGCCGCCATAGGCGGTGAGCGCCAGCCCCCCGCCGAAGACCAGGGTCCGGGCGGCCCAGGGGGCGGGGTGCCGCCGCGCGGGGCGCCGGACCGTGCCGGCATCGAAGCGTGCCAGGTCCTGCACCGGCATGGCGAGCGGAGCCTCGGGCGGCATGGCGGAGGCCAGTGGCAGCTCGGAAGCCCGCGGCCGTTCAGCGGCCTGCGGCAGCTCGGCGGGAGGCTCGCCCGGCGCGGGCCCCGTCGGGGCCGGGCGGGGGAGGGCGGTGTCGTCGATGCGCACTTTGGGCAGGATTCCTCGGGCTCGTCGGCGGCAGGAACGCGCGAGCGCCCTGTTTAGGCGATGGTGTCCGGCAAATGCACGCGCGGGTCCGTCGGGGCGCGGCCCGCGCGCCACACCGGGCCGGCGCCCGGATCCCCGTTAACGACTCGGTTACCATGCGGGCCTAGCGGCTCGGATCCAGCGCACAGTGCAGATCCGGCGCCGCAAGAGCCCACCATGTCGTCCCAAGATATCGTCCGCGACACTGTTCTCACCCTGGCCGGCACAGTCCTCGGCCATCTCGACATCTTCGGGGCGCTCGGCCTTCTCCTCGGCTTCGCGGCCGGCATGATGCCGCGCCGGGAGGCGATCCTCCTCACCTCCGCCGCCTGCGCGGGGAGCTTCGCGCTGCACTTCCTGCGGCTCGGCGCGCAGACGGGCACCGCGATGTGCGTGATCTCGGTGCTGCAGAGCCTCGCCGCGGCCCGGTTCGGCGGCCGGGCGCGGCGGCCGGCCTGGTTCGTGCCATTCTTCGGGCTCGGCTTCGTGGCGGTGCTCGGTCTCACGGCCGCGACCTGGAACGGCTGGCCCTCGGCCTGCGCGGGCATCGGCGCGCTGCTCGCCACCCGCGCCCGGCTGCAGGCGGAGGCCGCCGCCATGCGCCGCCTGTTCCTGGGCGCCTCGCTGGCCTGGGCCGGCCACAACCTCATGGTCGGTTCGGCCTTCGGCCTGACCTGCGACCTCCTGACGATCTCGGGCCTGCTGGTGGCGATGGGCCGCGCGGCCGGTGCGCGGCCAGCGGCGGCCTGAGCGCCCATCCCGCCGGGCGGCGGAGGTGCGCGGCGTCACGGCCGGGCCCCGCGGCGGCGGATATGACGATGAGGATGCGGTGTCGCGCGGATGCCATCATCCGCGCCTAGAAGGGAATCGAAGCGCGAATCGGGCGCCCTAGCGCTCGGGCTCCTGCAGCACGTAGGCGCCGATGCGGCTCTGGAGATCGACCGGGCCGCCGGAGCGGCGGGTGCGGCTCGCCTCGATGTCGATGATCGGGATGCCCCGGTCGCGAAGCTGGTGGCGCAGGCGCTCGGCCCGGCTGCGGTACTCCGCGTCGCGGCGGGAGGAGGCCTGAAGCAGGACGGCTGCCGGCCGCGCGATCACCGCGAGGACGTCGTCGGCCGCCTCGAGCGAGGCCGTGACGCTGGCGTAACCGAGCTCGGCCAGTTCGCCCGCGAGTGAGTGGTCCGCGGCGCGAACGCCATCATCGACCACCAGCACTTGTTGCAGCGCACCCATAAGCTTAAGCGGTATCCTATCGTGTGCCCCGTGGGAAGAGGCCCGCGGCGATAACTTGCGGCGGTGCGATTTGGTTCGCCGGCAAGTTTGCAGTGCGAAGATAGGGCGGTCCGCCTGAGCCGCACATGAACCGGCGGCAGAAAATCTGCCCGCCGGCCTCGCCCGGAGCGCGAGCATCCCCGGACAACACACGAATATCTCAGGCTATTCCGATCTTCAGACGCTCAGTGAGCCCGGATGGCCGGGCATGGCTCGGCCCGGACGCGCCGGCCCGGCGAGCCCGATCGGGCTCGTCCGAAAAAGCCGGGCCTGCGCGGGTTCAGGCCGCGACCGGCCGGGCGACCGGCACGGGGTGAGCGGCAGGCAGCGGCTGCGTAGCCGGCACCGGCTGGACAGCCGGCACGAGGCCGGTCGCCGTCCCGGCCAGCAGGGTGGCGCGGTAGGGGAGCGGGCGCCAGTCGCCCGCCTCGGGCAGCGCGGGCGCGCCGTCGCGCAGGGGCCCGGCCCGGCAGGCGGCGCCGCGCAGGGTCAGGTCGCCGTCCGCACCGCAGCGCAGCTCCATCAGGCCGGCGGGGAGCGCCGTGCCGGCGGGGTCGGCGAGCGCGAGGGCGATGTCGTCGGTCCCGCGCGCCCGGCTGAGCAGGGCCTCCTCGTCGAGGGCGAGCGCGTCGACGATGCGGGGCCCGTTGAGGCGCACGGGCCGGAGCTGGCGCGCGGTGAGCCGGGCCGGGGCCCGATGGGCGAGCGTCAGGCCGCGCAGGCCGTCGAGCGGCAATTCGCGCAGGGCCGCCTCCAGGAAGGCGGGTGCCGTCAGGTGCAGCCCCCGGGGATCGGCCGCGGCGAGCGCCGCCCGGAGGGCGGCGGCGTCGAGCACCGGCATGCAGGCGAGCGTCGCGCCCGAGACCAGGGCGGCGCCGAGCCCGGTGGCGAGGCCGCGCAGGTCGTCGGGCGGCAGCAGGGTGAGCAGGCGCTCGCCCGGGGCGATCCGGACGGCGGCAAGGTGCGCGGCCACCGCCGCGAGCAGCGCCTCGCCGGGGCGGTAGACCGGGCGGAGGGGGTCGCGCCCGGCGAAGCTCACGAGGCCGCGGGCGGGCGGGGCTTCCTCGGCGGGACCGGAGCCGCGCTCCAGCGCCAGGGCGTCGAGGTTGATCACCCCGTCGGGCACGTCGGGGCCGAAGGCGGCGAGATAGCGCAGGGCGAAATGCTGCAGCGCGACCCGGCACAGGATCTCGGCCGGGCGGCGGGCGCCGAGCCGCGCCTGGGTCAGCACCGCCGGGATCCCGGCGGCCTCGACCGCGGCCAGAACCTGCGCCTCCTCCCAGGCGGCGGGCATCGGACAGGGCACGTGGCCGGCGGCCTCGACGGCGAGATGGGCGACAAGCGCCTCGCTGCTGCCCGCGAACCAGAGGCCGATCCGGCTGCCCGGCGCGAGGCGCCAGGCGCGGATGCCGTGGGCGAGGCGGCCGACGATCTCGGCGGCCGCGCCGTAGGTCCAGGTCATGCCGGGCCGGCCGCTCCAGCCGGGCTTGTCGCCGAGATCCGCGAAGGCGGGCCGGGCCGGGTGGGCGGCGGCGGTCGCGCGGAGCAGCCCGGCGAGGCCGGAACCGGGCGGGGTGACGGGCGCCATCCCGGGCGCCGGATCGGCCGGGGGCGTCTCGCGCCGGAACGCCGTGGCCTGCACCTGCCGTCTCCTCTGGGCGACGCGACGGGACCGTCGCGAGTTGCCATCGATGCCTCGGCATGGTTAACGGCGCGCTAACGCGCCGGCGCGGCCCCGGACCCAAGCGGATCTCATCGGATCTGACCGGATCTGCGGTGCCGCGTCGCCGGTGTCATGCCTTCGCCTCAATCGGCGGGAAAGCAGGCCGCCCGGTCGCCCCGGGGAGCTCGCGAGCCTGCCGGGTCGGGCGCGACGCGCATCGCGCCGGCCGAGGTCCGGACGGGCCCTGCGCGCGGAGATCCCGCGCGCGGAAGCCGGGGCCGGTCCGGCGCCGCCCTCGATCGAGGCCGCGAGGTTCCACGGTCCCGCGTCAAGACACGGTCTCGTCATCCGGCGGGGCGCGCACACGACAAGCGAAACCCAGAGGGGTCTGAAGACGATGCCGTTCGCCACCCGCCCTGCGCATCTGATGCGCGCCGCCGCCATCGTCGCGATCGCGGGCCTCGCCGGGCCGGCGCTCGCCCAGCCGAAGAAGCCGGCGGCCCCCGCCCCCGCCGCCCCGGCACCGGCCGCGCCCACCAACCAGACGGCGCAGACGCAAGGGAACGGCCCGCAGATCATCAACGTGAAGTCGGAGCCGGGCCAGGCCGACTGGACCAAGGTCTGCGGCAAGGACCAGGGCTCGGGCACCGACATCTGCTACACCACCCGCGACTTCGTCTCCGACCAGGGCCAGCCGGTCCTCGCGGCGGCCGTCTACGAGATGAAGAACCCGCAGACGAAGCAGGAGGTGCGCGTGGTGCGCTTCCTGCTGCCGCTCGGCCTGCTGCTGCAGCCGGGCATCCGCTTCAACGTGGACGGCCAGCAGGCGACGCCCGGCAAGTTCGCGGTCTGCTTCCCGAACGGCTGCTTCGCCGAGGCCGGCGCCGTCGAGGCCGGCCTGCTCGCCGCCATGAAGAAGGGCACGACCCTCAACGTCTCGGTGCAGAACCAGACCCAGCGCGAGGTCACCTTCGCGGTGCCGCTGGCGGGCTTCGGCAAGGCCTTCGACGGCCCGGCCATGGACCCGAAGGTGCTGGAGGAGCAGCAGAAGAAGCTCCAGGCCGAGCTGGAGAAGCGCTCCGAGGACATGCGCAAGAAGCTCGAGGCCGAGAAGGGCGCCGCCGCCGCGCCCGCCGCCGCTCCGAAGCCCTGAGGGTTTCCGGCAGGGACGCCCCCGCCCGCGCGGGGGCAAAGACCGATGCCGACAGGGAAAAGGCCGGGCGGGTGCCCGGCCTTTTCTCGTCTCGCGCCGGCGTCCGGGGACTCGCTTCGGGTGGAGCGGAATCCCCTCTCCCCGACACGGGATGCCCTCTCCCCGCACGGCGGGGAGAGGGCATCCCGTGTCGACCCTGTCCGAAAAACTCAGTTCGGCGCCCGGTCCCGCACTCGGTACGTGCCGGCATCGTCGCGCACGAACATCTCGCCGATCCCGGTGTGGCGGAGCGCCTCGCCGGAGGTGTCGGGCAGAAGGTTCTGCTCCGAGACGTAGGCGACGTACTCGGTCTCCGCGTTCTCGGCGAGGAGGTGGTAGAAGGGCTGGTCCTTGCGCGGCCGGACCTCTTCGGGAATGGCGAGCCACCACTCCTCGGTGTTGTCGAAGACCGGATCGACATCGAACACGATGCCGCGGAACGGGTAGATCCGGTGGCGCACCACCGCGCCGATACCGAACTTCGCCGTGCGGAAGCTGGGGGCTGCCGGGGCCTGATCCGTCTTCGTGTGCTGCTGCGTCATGGAGCGTCAGATAGGCGCAACCCGCCGCCCTGTCATCGGGTGCCGTGGCCGCAGCGAAAATCCCGGATCCCGGGGGTCCGAGACCTTCGGTGGTCCCAGGGCAAGGTTCGTGATCCTGGCCCTGGTCGCTCGGCGAAGCCGTCTCGGGGAGTTGCCCCGAACCCCGCCGAAGGGCCTGAAGGCCCTTCGGGATCCCCGAACCTCAGTCCAGCTTGTAGATCGCCGCCAGATCCGGGTCCTTGGCGGCGACGAGCCGGGCGAGGTCCACGATCACCTTGGCCTGCTTCCAGGTGGCGTCGTCCTGCATCTTGCCGTCGAGCATCACCGCGCCGGTGCCGTCGGGCATGGCCGCCACGATGCGGGCCGCGAAGGCGACCTCGTCCGGGTCCGGCGCGAAGACCCGCTTGGCGATGGCGACCTGGCTGGGGTGCAGCGTCCAGGCGCCCGCGCAGCCCATCAGGAAGGCGTTGCGGAACTGCACCTCGCAGGCTTGCGCGTCCGAGAAGTCACCGAAGGGGCCGTAGAAGGCCTTGATGCCGTTCGCCATGCAGGCATCGACCATCCGGGCGATGGTGTAGTGCCAGAGATCCTGCTGGGCGGAGACGCGGGGCGCCTCGCCCGCCGGGTCGGCGATGACCCGGTACTCGGGATGGCCGCCGCCGACCCGGGTGGTCTTCATGCCGCGGGACGCCGCCAGATCCGCCGGCCCCAGGCTCATGCCGTGCATGCGCGGCGAGGCCGCCGCGATGGCGTCCACGTTGGCCACGCCCTCGGCCGTCTCCAGGATCGCGTGGACCAGGATGGGCTTCGTCACCCCGTGCCGTGCCTCGAGCTGGGCCAGCAGCTGGTCGATGTAGTGGATGTCCCAGGGGCCCTCGACCTTCGGCACCATCACCACGTCGAGCCGGTCCCCGACCTCGGCGACGATCTCGAACAGATCGTCGAGAATCCAGGGGGAGTTGAGGGCGTTGATGCGGGTCCAGAGGCCGGTGCCGGTGGCGGCGAAGTCGGTCGCCCGGGCCATCGCCACGAAGCCTTTGCGCGCGGCCTCCTTCTGGTCCATCGGCACCGCGTCCTCGAGGTTGCCGAGCACCACGTCGACGGTGCCGGCAAGCTCCGGCACCCGGGCGCGGACCTTCTCGACGTGCGGCGGCACGAAGTGGATCATCCGCTCGAGCCGGACCGGCAGGTCCCGGAACGGGGCCGGCGCGCCGGTGGCGAGCGGCTGGAAGAAGCGGCGCGGCAGTTTCATGGGTCGTTCCTCCCGGTTCGTTGCAGTCACCGTTATGGCGGGGCTTGGCCCCAGTAAAGCCGTCCGTTGGTGCGGCTCCCGGCGCGGGCGAGGGCGGGGGACGGACCTGAAGACGGACCCCGGAGGTGCCCCTCCGCACCGCGTCGCAGCCATGCAACAGTCAACCCGGAACTTGACAATAGTCCTGGCGTTCTTCGTTCGAGGCGGGCACCTCTGACAACGGGACACGAGCCATGTCCGGACTGACACGGCGGCCCATCGCGGCGCTCGCGGCGGCATGCATGCTGTCGGCGGCTTCTCCGAATCCGGCACTGGCGGGCCCGAACACCGCCAAGGCAGCCGACCGATCGGCCGAGAAATCCGGCGAGCGCGCGGCCTTCTCGGCCCAGGACCTCGACGCCGCCCGGCCGGCCGGGCTCGCGCGCCCGGTGCGGATCCCGGGCGACGAGCCAGCGGCCTTCCAGGCGCTGATCGACGAGGCCCCGGCGGCATCCGAGCCCTGGCTGGTGCTCTCGGGCGGCGGCGAGGACGGCGCCTTCGCGGCCGGCCTGCTGGCGGGCTGGAGCGCGGCCGGCACCCGGCCGGATTTCGGGGTGATCACCGGCGTGAGCACCGGCGCGCTGATCGCGCCCTTCGCCTTCATCGGGAAGCCCGGCGACGCGCCCCTGCGCGAGGCCTACACCACCATCACGGCGGCCGACGTGTTCGAGTTCGGCGGCTCGGACGTGGCGCTGACCGACACGTGGCCGCTCAAGCGCCGCATCGACAAGGCGGTGACGCCGCAGCTTCTGCAGGCGGTCGCGGCCGAGCACGCGCGGGGACGGCGGCTTCTCGTCGCCACCACCGAGATCGACAGCGGCCGCCCGGTCCTCTGGGACCTCGGCGCGATCGCGGCCTCCGCCGGGCCGAAGGGGGCGGATGCCAAGGCGCTCGGCCTGTTCCGGGCGATCGTGCTGGCCTCCTCGGCGGTGCCGGGCGTGTTCCCGCCGGTCGAGATCACCGCCACCCTGGCGGACGGGCGCACGATCCGGGAGCTTCACGCGGATGGCGGCACCACGGCGCCGTTCTACCTCGCCCCGAAGCGCGCGCTCGCCGCGGCGCTCACCGGCGCGCAACTCGTCCGCATCCCGGCCCGCACGGTCTACGTGGTGGTCAACAACAGCACGCGCCCGCATTTCGAGATGGCGCGCCCGACCACGCTCTCGGTGCTCGGCCGGGCGATGTCGGCGGCGATCAAGGCGCAGCTGCAGGACGCGCTGGCGCTCTCCGGCGCCTTCGGCCGCCGCGAGGGCCTGGACCTGCAGGTCGCCGAGATCGACGGCCGCTTCGCCGTCACCGCGCCGGGTCCGTTCGACCAGCGCTACATGCAGGCGCTCTACGCCCACGGGGAGAAGCTCGGCCGCGCGGGCGATGCCTTCGCGGGGCAGGGGGGCTCCGGCGGCCAGGGCGAGCCGCAGACCCTGGCCCGGCGGTGAGGCGGACGGCGCCCCTCGGGCGGAGGGCGCTGATCCAGCGCTGATCTATCCCAGCACCCGCACCGGCGCGCCGCCGAGCCAAGCCTCGATATCCTCGACCGCTTCCGAGAAGTAGGTCCGGTAGTTGGCCGCGCTCACGTAGCCGAGATGGGGCAACGCCAGCACATTCGGCAGGGTGCGGAACGGGCTGTCGGCGGGCAGCGGCTCGGTCTCGAACACGTCGAGCCCCGCCCCCGCGATGCGGTTCTCGGCCAGCGCCGCGACGAGGGCCGTCTGGTCGACGAGGCCGGCGCGCGCGGTGTTGACCAGGAAGGCCGTGGGCTTCATCCGGGCGAGATCGGCCGCCCCGATGATGCCGCGCGTGGCCTCCGACAGGACGAGGTGGAGCGTGACGACGTCGCTCTCCGCCAGGAGCGCCGCCTTGGATTCGGCCCGCCGCACGCCCGCCGCCTCCGCCCGCGCCTCCGTGAGGTTCGGGCTCCAGGCCGCGACCTCCATGTCGAAGGCCTGCGCCACCCGGGCGATCCGGGTGCCGATCTTGCCGAGCCCCACGATGCCGAGCCGGGCGCCGGCCAGGTCCGTGCCGACGCTGGATTGCCAGGGCCCGCCGGCCCGGAGCGCGGCGTTCTCCGGCGCGACCCGGCGACTGAGCCCGAGGATCAGCGCCCAGGTCAGCTCGGCCGGGGGCGCCGGATGGCTCGCCGTGCCGCAGACCGTGACGCCCTGCCGCTTCGCCGCCGCGAGGTCGATCGCGGCATTGCGCATGCCGCTGGTGACGAGCAGCCGCAGGTTCGGCAGCCGCGCCAGCAGCGCGGCCGGAAAAGGCGTGCGCTCGCGCATGATCACCAGGATCTCGGCGCCTCCGATCCGCTCCACGAGCGCGTCGGGGTCGGTGACGGTCTCGTGCAGCGCCGAGACGGCGACGCGGTCGGCGAGCCGGTCCCACGCGGCGAAGTGCCGGGCCGCGTCCTGGTAGTCGTCGAGGATCAGGCAGGTCTTCATGCGGGCCGCTCCCGGGCGATCACTCGGCCGCCGGCTCGGCGGGCTCGGCCGGGATGGCGCCCTCCGCCACCAGAACCGCGTGGGCGGCCTTGAACGCCTCGAGCCCTGCGGGAATCCCGCAATAGGCGGTGGCGTGCAGGAGCGCCGCCTTGATCTCCTCGACCGTGACCCCGTTGGTCAGCGCGCCCTTGACGTGAAGCTTCAGCTCGGCCGGCTTGCCGAGCGCGGTCAGCATCGCGAGGTTGAGGAGCGAGCGTGTCCGGCGGTCCAGCGTCGGGTCGCCCCAGGCCCAGCCCCAGGCCCAGCTCGTGGTGGCGCGCTGGAAGGCCATCATGAACGGATCAGCCTTTTCGAGCGACGCGTCGACGTAGTCCGCGCCCAGCACCGCGCGGCGGATCGGCAAACCCTTCTCGAACAGCGCCTCGTCGGACATCGTCGTCTCCCCGTCCCGTATCGGTCTTGCCCGTATCGGTCTTGCCCCCTTCCCTAACACCATTGCGCCGGGCGCGGCGTCCGTTATCTCGGGCGCGGGGGAAACAGATCCGAGGACGAGACGATGCCCAAGGCGATCCGGGTTCACGAATACGGCGGCCCCGAGGTGATGGCCTACGAGGATGTCGAGCGGCGCGAGCCCGGTCCCGGCCAGATCCGGGTGAAACTCACGGCGATCGGCGTGAACTTCATCGACATCTACTTCCGCTCGGGCGCCTACAAGGCGGCCCAGCTCCCCTTCACCCCCGGCAAGGAGGGCGCCGGCACCGTCGACGCTGTGGGCGAGGGCGTCACCGGGTTCAAGGTCGGCGACCGGGTCGCGACCGCCTCGGCCGAGGGTAGCTACGCCGAGGAGATGATCGTCCCGGCCGCGGGCTGCGTGGCTGTCCCGGAGGGCGTGGACGACGCCACCGCCGCCGCGATGATGCTCAAGGGCCTCACCGCCGAGTACCTGCTCCACCGCACCTACAAGGTGAAGGCCGGCAACACGATCCTGTTCCACGCGGCCGCCGGCGGCGTCGGCCTCATCGCCTGCCAGTGGGCCAAGCACCTCGGCGCCACCGTGATCGGCACCGCGGGCTCGGCCGAAAAGGCGGAGTTGGCGCGCCAGCACGGCTGCGACCACGTTATCCTCTACCGCGAGGAGGACGTGGCCAAGCGCGTGCGCGAACTGACCGACGGCAAGGGCGTGCCGGTGGTCTACGACGGCGTCGGCCAAGCGACCCTGATGGGCTCGCTGGACAGCCTCGCGCCGCTGGGCCTGCTCGCGAGCTTCGGCTCCGCCTCGGGGGCGATCCAGGGCCTCGACCTGGGGCTCCTGGCCCCGCGCGGCTCGCTCTACGTCACGCGGCCGACGCTCTTCACCTTCGCCAGCCAGCGCCCGGTGCTGGAGGAGATGGCGAAGAATCTGTTCGGCGTCGTCGCGAGCGGGGCGGTGAAGATCCCGGTCCACGCCAAGCGCCCCCTCGCCGAGGCCCAGGCCGTGCACCGGGACCTGGCCGGGCGCGAGACCACCGGCTCGACCGTGATGCTGCCCTGATCCGGGGAGCCCGGGATCCTTGGATCCCGGGCTAAGATATCCGGGCTCTGCCCGGACCCGCCCAAGGGCTCGGCCCTTGGGTATCCGGGACTTTGGGGGATGCCCGTGCTGAGCGTGCGCGAGACCGACGTCCTGCTCGTCGTGGACGTGCAGGTGGATTTTCTGCCCGGCGGCGCCCTGGCCGTCCCCGATGGCGACGCCGTCGTCGGGCCCTGCAACGCGCTGCTGGCGCGCTTCCCCCACGCGGTGCTGACCCAGGACTGGCACCCGGCCGGCCACGCCTCCTTCCACACCAGCCATCCGGACGCGGAGCCCTTCGGCACTGTCGCGATGCCCTACGGCCCGCAGGTGCTCTGGCCGGAGCACTGCGTGCAGGGCACGCCCGGCGTCGCCTTCGCGCCAGACCTCGACGTCGCCCGGGCCGAGCTCGTGATCCGCAAGGGCTACACCCACGCGGTCGACAGCTACTCGGCCTTCCTGGAGGCCGACCGAACCACCCGCACGGGCCTCGCCGGTGCCTTGCGCGAGCGCGGCTTCACCCGGGTCGTGCTCTGTGGGCTCGCCACCGATTTCTGCGTCGCCTGGAGCGCCCTCGATGCCCGCGCGGCCGGCTTCGAGGCCGTGGTGGTCGAGGACGCCGTGCGCGGCATCGACCGGGACGGCTCGGTCGCCGCCGCCTGGGCCCGGATGGAGCAGGCCGGCATCGGGCGCGCGCGGCTCGCCGACATACGTTGAGCCGATCGGGGCGAACGGCCGCAGCGCCGTGACCGCCCCGCGCGGCCCGCGTTGACCTTCGGCAACCGGCAAGGAGGCCGCATGTCGACCAAGCACGCCAAGACCGAGACCCCGAGCGACGCCGACCTCAAGGGCAATCCCGGCATCGGCACCTCGAAGGGCATGACGGGCCGCGACCCGAAGGACCTGGAGGCGGATTCGACCTTCGAGGGCGATGTCGAGAACGAGACCACCCGCGAGGGCGGGGTCGACCCGAATCACCGCCCGCGCAAGAACGCCTGAAAGAACCCGTAACGGAAGTCGTGCGTCAGACTACGCTGCCGCGCAGGTCGTAGGCGTCGGCGTCCTCGATCTTCACCGTGACGATGTCGCCCGGGCGGACCGGGCGGCGGAAGCTCGCGTGGACGCTGCCGTCGATCTCGGGCGCATCGTACTTGGTGCGCCCGACCGCCACGTTGCCGCCGACCGAGTCGATGATCACGGGCAGGCGCTTGCCCACCTTCTGCTTCTGCAGACGCAGGGCCACGCCCTGCTGCGCCTCCATGAAGCGGCGCTTGCGCTCCTGTTGCACCTCCGGCGGCACCGCCTCGGCGAGGTCGTTGGCGGGCGCGCCCTTGACCGGCTCGTAGGTGAAGCAGCCGACCCGCTCGAGCTTCGCCTCGCGGATCCAGGCGAGCAACTCCTCGAACTCGGCCTCGGTCTCCCCGGGGAAGCCGACGATGAAGGTCGAGCGGATGGCGAGATCCGGGCAGGTCTCGCGCCAGCGCCGGATGCGCTCCAACTGCTTCTCCTGATTGCCGGGCCGGCGCATGCGCTTGAGCACGGAGGGGCTGGCGTGCTGGAGCGGCATGTCGAGGTAGGGCAGGACCTTGCCCTCGGCCATCAGCGGGATGACCTCGTCCACGTGCGGATAGGGGTAGACGTAGTGCAGGCGCACCCAGGCGCCGAGCTCGCCGAGCGCCGCAGCGAGGTCGTAGAAGCGGGCCCGCACCTCCCCGTCGCGCCAGGGACTCGCGGCGTAGCGCGTGTCGACCCCGTAGGCGCTGGTATCCTGCGAGACGACGAGGAGTTCCTTCACGCCGGCTTTGACCAGCTTCTCGGCCTCGCGCAGCACGTCGCCGGCCGGGCGGCTGACGAGATCACCCCGGAGCGAGGGGATGATGCAGAAGGTGCAGCGGTTGTTGCAGCCCTCCGAGATCTTCAGATAGGCGTAGTGCCGCGGCGTGAGCTTGACCCCCTGCGGTGGGATCAGGTCGAGGAACGGGTCGTGGGCCGGGGGCACCGCCTCGTGCACGGCGGCCACCACCGATTCGTAGGCCTGCGGTCCGGTGACGGCCAAGAGGTTCGGGTACTTCTCGCGGATCTCGTCCGGCTGCGCGCCCATGCAGCCGGTGACGATGACCCGGCCGTTCTCCGCCATGGCGTCGCCGATCGCCTGCAGCGATTCCGCCTTCGCCGAATCGAGGAAGCCGCAGGTGTTGACGATGACGACGTCCGCCCCGTCGTGCTTGCGCGCCAGCTCGTAGCCCTCGGCGCGCAGATGGGTGAGGATCCGCTCGGAATCGACCAGCGCCTTCGGGCAGCCGAGGGAGACGAAGGAGATCCGCGGCGCGCCGGCCTTCGCGGGAACAGGCGACTCGGCGATAGCCGACTTTGGGGCAGGGGAGGCGGTCATGGCTCGTCCAAACGGCGCCGCGGCCCCGCGGGGCTCTCAAGGCCCCGCGCCCGCGCGCTCTGATCGCGTGAAATCTGGAATCGTCCGCTCCTATACAGGCAACGCGCGCGCGTTGCGAGCCCGGACGGGTGGAGGGCTCTTATGCGGATGGCACGCCCCTCAGGGCTGCGCGGGCGCGGAACCCGCGCCCGCAGGGGAGGGCGGCTCCGTGCCCGCTTCCCCCGCGGCACCGCCTGTGCGAGGCGTGTCCCGGCGGGGACCGGACACAGGCGGCCCGCCCGGAGACGAGACGCGACGCGCATGTGGAGCCGTGAGATCCCGTTCTGCGATCCCGCCGCGGCGGCGGCGCGGCTGCGGCACCTGCCGGGGCTCGCCTTCCTCGACAGCGCGATGCCGCACGCGACGCTCGGGCGGCACTCGATCGTCGCCGCCGACCCGTTCGGGCGCTTCCGGTTCCGCGACGGCCGCGCGACGCTGGACGGGCGACCGGTGCCGGGCGGCCCGATCGAGGCCCTGCGCGCCGCGCTCGCGCCCTGGCAGCTCGACCCCGACGCGGATGGGATCTTCCCGGGCGGTGCGATCGGCTACTTCGCCTACGATCTGGGGCAGGCGCTGGAGCGCGTGGCGCGGCCCCCGCGCCGCGCCGGGCTCACCGACGACATCGCCTTCAACCTCTACGACACGGCGCTGGTGATCGACCACGCAGCCGGCACCTGCCGCCTCGTCGCCACGGGCTTCCCGGAGACGGAGGCGGCCGCCCGCGCGGCCCGCGCCGAGGCCCGGCTCGCGGCCTTCGCCGCGCTGCTGGGGCAGGGGGCTCCGGACGAGGCCCCCGCCCCCGTCCCGGCGCTCGCATGGCGCTCGAACTTCACCCGCGCGGGCTACGAGGCGGCTGTGGAGCGGGTGCGCGACTACATCCGGGCCGGCGACATCTACCAGGCCAACATCGCCCAGCGCTTCAGCGCAGACCTGCCGGTGGGCTTCGACGGCTTCGCCCTCTACCGCTCGTTGCGGGCGGCGAACCCGGCCACCTTCGGGGCCTACCTCGCCTTCGAGGGGCTCACCGTCGCCTCCAGCTCGCCCGAGCGCTTCCTGAAGCTCGAGGGCCGCGCGGTCGAGACCCGGCCGATCAAGGGCACGGCCCGGCGCCTGGCGGATCCAGGGGCGGACGCGGCCGTGGCCGAGGCGCTGCGGCAAAACCCGAAGGAGCGGGCCGAGAACATCATGATCGTGGACCTCCTGCGCAACGACCTGTCGCGGGTCTGCGAGGCCCACAGCGTGCGGGTCCCGACCCTGTGCGGCCTGGAAACCTACGCGGGCGTTCACCATCTGGTCTCGGTGGTCACGGGCACGCTCCGGGACGGCCTCGACGCCCTCGACCTCGTGGCCGCCACCTTCCCGGGCGGCTCGATCACCGGGGCCCCGAAGATCCGCGCCATGGACATCATCACCGAGATCGAGGGCGACGCGCGCGAACTCTACTGCGGCGCGATCGGCCGGATCGGCTTCGACGGGGCGCTCGACACCTCGATCGCCATCCGCACCGTGGTGATGGACGACCGCACGGCGGTGCTCCAGGCGGGCGGCGGCATCACGCTGCTCTCGGAGCCCGGCCCCGAATACGACGAAACCCTGGCCAAGGCCGCGCGGGTGTTCGAGGCCTTCGGAGGGAGGGCGCCGTCGTGACGGCTGCGGTCATGGATTTCAAAGGCCGAGACCTTTGGCGGGTGCAGGGCAGAGCCGTGCATTTGGCCTCTTCGACCCGGCAGAGCCGGGCCGGAGAGGCCAATCCCGGGGCTGCGCGCCCCGGGGCCCCGCCGTACAGCGCCCTTGGGCGCCGAAAGGGCCTTGGCCCTTGGGGATCCCGTCACACACGCGGTTCCCGCCCATGATCCTCGTGCTCGACAACTACGACTCGTTCGTCTTCAACGTCGTCCGCTACATCGAGGAACTCGGCGAGACGGTGCGGGTCGTGCGCAACGACGCCCTCGACGTCGCGGGCATCCGCGCGCTCGCGCCCGATGCCCTCGTGGTCTCGCCCGGCCCCTGCACCCCGGCCGAGGCCGGGATCTCGCTGCCGGCGATCCGCGAACTCTCCGGAAGCCTGCCGATCCTCGGCGTCTGCCTCGGCCACCAGGCGATCGGCGCGGCCTTCGGCGGCACGGTCGAGCGGGCGCTCCGGCCGCTCCACGGGCAGGCCACCCCGGTCGATCACGCTGGCGAACGCCTGTTCCGCGGCCTGCCCGCCCCGATGCAGGTCGGGCGCTACCACTCCCTCGTGGTCCGGCCGGAGCCCGGCATGGAGCGCCATCTCGCGATCGACGCCCTCTCCTCCGAAGGTGAGGTGATGGCCCTCTCCCACCGCGAGCACCCGACCTACGGCATCCAGTTCCACCCGGAATCGGTGCTCACGCAAGACGGCCACGCCCTCTTCGCGAACTTCCTGGACCTCGCCCGCACCTGGGCGAAGGACCGGCGGGGCGCCGATGCTGTGGCTTGACGGGCGCCTCTGCGCGGAGACGGTCGCGCCCTTCGACCTGACCGACCGCGGCTTGAGCCTCGGCGACGCGGTGTTCGACACCGCGCTCGCCCTCGACGGCCGGGTCGCCTTCGCGGACGCCCATGTCGCGCGCCTCGTCGCGGGCGCGGCGACGCTGGGCTTCGCGATCGATCCCGACAGGGTCCGGGCGGCCATGCGGGCGCTGGCCGAGACGGGCCCCCGGCTCGCGATCCGCACCACCGCGACGCGGGGCACCGGCCCGCGCGGACTGAAGCCCCCCGCCGAGCCGCGCCCGGTCCTCTACGCCACCGCGGCGCCGAGCGCGGCGGCGCTCGCCTTCGCGCCGCTGAGCCTCCACGTCACGGAGATCGCCCGCAACGAGACCTCACCGATCGCGCGCCTGAAGACGCCCGGCTATCTCGACGCGGTGCTGGCCGCCCGCGACGCCGCTGCGGCGGGGTTCGACGAGGCGCTGTTCCGCAACACGCGCGGGCGGGTCGCCTGTGCCGGCACCGGCAACCTGTTCGGCATCCTCGGGGACCGCCTCGTCACGCCGCCGCTCGCGGACGGGGTGCTCCCCGGCATCGTGCGGGCGGAGGTGCTGGCGCTGGCCGGGGCCGCGGGCCTCGTCTCGGAGGAGCGCTCCCTGGCGCTGCCCGATCTGCTGGCGGCGGACGCGGTGTTCCTGACGAACTCGCTGCGGCTGATCGCGCCGGTGCGGGCGGTCGGCGGGACGGCGTTCGGGAGCACCGGGCATTCGGGCCTCGCGCGCCTCGTCGCGGCCCTGACCGAGCGGGTGGCCGCGTCCTGCGGCCTGCCGGCCCCCTGCGTGGCATGAGGCCGGCGGGGCGGGGGAGCGCGGTGGCGGACGGGCGCTTCTGGCTGCGCGCCGCCCTTGCCTGCCTCTATGCCGGCATCGGCGCCGTGCATCTCGCCCGGCCGGACCTGCTGATGCCGATCATGCCGGCCTGGGTGCCTGAGCCCTGCCTCGTGATCCTGGCGACGGGCCTCTGCGAGATCGCGGGCGCGGCAGCGCTCCTCGGGCGCCGCCTCCGCCGGGCCGCCGCGATCGGGCTCGCCCTCTACGCGGTCTGCGTCTACCCGGCCAACCTCAAGCACGCCCTCGACCACATCACCGTCCCGGGCATCCCGGATTCATGGTGGTACCACGGGCCGCGGCTGGCCTTTCAGCCGGTGCTGGTCTGGGCCGCGCTCTGGGCCGGCGGCCTCGTCGACTGGCCGGTCAAGGGTTCCCCAAGGGCCTGAGGCCCTTTCGGCGCCTGAAGGCGCTGCGGGCGGGGTCCCGGGGCGGCGGTTCCAAATGCAGGGTTCCACCCTGCACCCGCCAAAGGCCTCGGACCTTTGGGATCCATGACCTCAGCCGCGCTCGGCCCGCTTCACCGCGCTCCAGGCCGCCTCCATGGCGGCGAGGTCGCTTCCGGCCAGCGATGAACCCGAGGCCCGCAGCTCTTCGGCCATCGCGGTGAAGCGGCGCTCGAACTTGGCGGTGCCGGCCCGCAGCGCCGCCTCCGGATCGACCCCGGCATGGCGAGCGAGGTTGGCCACCGAGAACAAGAGGTCGCCGATCTCCTCCGCGAGTTCGGCCCGGCTGCCCGCCTCCAGCGCCTCCGCCACCTCGTCGGTCTCCTCGCGCACCTTGTCGATCACCTGCGCGGCCTCCGCCCAGTCGAAGCCGTAGGCAGCGGCCTTGCGCGAGATCTTCTCGGCGCGGGTGAGGGCTGGCAGCGCCAGCGCGACCCCGGCCAGGGGCGGGGGCTCGGCCGCGCCGGCCTCCGGCGACCGGGCTGCTTTCTCGGCCCGCTCCCGCGCCTTGATCGTCTCCCAGAGCGCCTTCACGGCCTCCGCGTCGCGCGTGGGCGCGTCCGCGGGCAGCAGGCGCCCTGCCCCGTCGAAGACGTGCGGGTGGCGTCGGATCAACTTGGCGACGATGGCGCCGGCCACCTCGTCGAAGCCGAAGGCGCCGGCCTCCTCGGCCATCCGGGCATGGAACACGACCTGCAGCAGGAGGTCGCCGAGCTCGTCGCGCAGGTCGTCGAGGTCGCCGCGCTCGATCGCGTCCGCGACCTCGTAGGCCTCCTCCAGCGTGTAGGGCGCGATGCTCGCGGGTGTCTGGGCGACGTCCCAGGCGCAGCCGCGCTCCGGGTCGCGCAGCTCGGCCATCAGCCGCAGCAGGGTCCGCATCGGCGTCTCGGTCATCGGGAAGGGCTCCGGATCACGGTGGGAAAGAGGGTGGGCGTTGGGGACAAACCCGTCATATTCCTTGAATTCCATCGGGAAGAGGACGGGATCAGAAGCGTTCTCCAGACCGAACGATGGGTCCGAACCCTTAGGATAAATATCAGGAAGGATTCTCAGAGAGTCAGTTCAGCAAGTTATATGGTGTGGCGAAATCCATTGGCACCAGAGAGGGTTGAGACCGGTTCGCGCATCCGACTCTGCGCGGATGCGTATCCGACTCTGCGCGTCTCCGCATCGGATTCTGCGCGGGCGCGACGGGGTGGCGTATCGGAGTCTGCGCGCCGCCGCATGCGATTCGGCGTGGAAAGCGCTCTCGGGCGGTGCAGAACGGGGACAAGTCGGGCGCTCCGGGGCGTATCGAACTCTGCGCGGTTCGGACAGGCCCGGCCCCCGTATCGAACTCTGCGCGGGCTCGGCCGGCCCGGACGGGGAGGGGACCACCGCCGGAGCGAGCCCACCTGATGCGTGCCCCGACGCGAGGGCGGATCGCGTGGATTGCCGGGACAACCCGCCCTGCCCCGCGATTCGTCCGAGACTCCGGGGGGCCGACTCGTGCGATGCACGAGCGTTACGGCAGGATCCCCCTGCCCTCTGGCGACGCGACAGAACCTCAACCGTGACGGGCATCGAGCAGAAGCTGGCCGCGATCCGCGACGCCGACCTCCTCCAGGAGGTCGAGGCGGCCCGCGGCGGCTTCCTGTTCGCCCAGATCGTCGAGCACATCCTGCACCGCCAGCGCGAGCGCGACGCGGCCCGCGCCGTCGAGGATGCCCGCGAGCAGGCCCGCGCCCGCATGGGCCGCGACCAGCGCCGCCGCGACGCGGTCCGCCTCGTCATCGAGAACGAGCCCACCGGCCCTGAGAACCTCCAGCACATCCACTCGGTGCTGGCGCTCTGCGGCCTGCCCTACCGGGATCCGGGGGCGGAACGGGAATTCACCCGCACCTACGGCCGCAACTCGCTGAGTCTGGTCGCCGGACGCCTCAAGGACCCGGTCACGGGCGCCTGGGAGCCGCAAGGCCTGCCCTACGGCCCGAAGGCGCGCCTCGTGCTGCTCCACCTCTGCACCGAGGCGGTGCGCCAGCGCAGCCCCACCGTGGCGGTGGCGGACTCGCTCTCGGGCTTCATGCGCGAGATGGGCTTCGCCGTCACCGGCGGCGAGCGCGGCACCATCCGGCAGTTCAAGGAGCAGGTGCACCGGCTCGCCGCCTGCTCGATGCAGATCGGCCTCTGGGACGGGCAGGGGCATGCGAGCACGCTCAACGTGCCACCCTTCCGCAGCCTCGACCTCTGGCGGGGACAGGGGAGCGGGGAGGGGCCCGCATGGTCCCGCACCGTGCAGTTCCACCAGGAATTCTACGACACGCTGGTGCGCCACGCGCTGCCCGTCGACGTGCGGGCCGCGCGCGCCTTCTCGGGCTCGGCGCGCAAGCTCGACCTCCTGTTCTGGCTCGGATACCGCCTGCGCGCCCTGCCCCGGCCGCTGCGTCTGACCTGGGAGAACCTGCACGGCCAGTTCGGGGCCGAGAACGCCAGCATCCGCAGCTTCCGGCAGGCCTTCAAGGCAGACCTCGCCCATCTCTGCGAGGTCTTCCCGAAGCTGCCCGCGAGCCTCGACGACAACGGCCTCCTGCTGCAGCCGGCCGATCCCGGCGCGCTACTGGTCCCGCCGCGTCAAGGAATAAGGAACGGAACGAATAAGGGAATAAAAAATCGGGTTTGATCGGCCCGCACCATTCCTAGTGTTCCCTGGGTGTTCCCTCAGCCGATCGGGGCCTTGTAACATTCCGACGCGGATCCTCACGCAACGGACTGACGCGCCGGACCTTCGACCACGTTCGATCGCGACCGATCAGGGAATTTTCCGATACGTCGTCTTCCCTTAGAAAGCACGGTTCGGTAGTCTGAAGGAACAGAATATTCCACGTGGTGCAGCGCATGGTTCCGTCAGAGGCCGAGATCGAGGCGCGGCTCGCCGAGCTGCGCCGCCGCCGGGAGGCGATCGATCGCGAGATCGCCGACCACCTGCTCTACCTCGAACTCGGCCGGCGCCTGCGATCGGGCACCGTGGCCGGGGGCGGTCTTCCGGGGCTTGAGGCCGGGGCCCTGCCGGCATCCCGCTCGTCCGAGCCGGCGGTTCCGGCGCAGAGCCGTGGCGGGGAGACCGGGCCGGCCGGCCACGCATCCGATCATGATGTGGCAGGATCCGGGGCGGAGCGTTCCATCGTCCCGCCCGGGTCGGCAAGCGTCCGGCCCGATCCGTGGGGCGGGGCGCCGGACGCCGCGCTGAACTGGTCCCCGGCGCAACCGCTGCCCGCCGCCCCGCCGCCCCGGGCGGCGCCGGCGGGCACGCCGCCCCGGCCCGGCCCGGCCGGCGCGCCGCCCCCGGTCTCCTTCGACGAGGACCCGGCTGCCGCGCGGCGCTACGGCCGGGCCCTCGTCGAGGCGGCCGTGGCGGTGCTCGCGGAGGCGGGCCGGCCGATGCATGCGGGCGAGATCCTGGAGCGTCTGGCGGCGCGCGGATTCGGCGTGCCCGGCCAGGATCCTGTCGCGGCCCTCAACACCCGCCTGTGGAAGCGCTCGGGCCCCGGCGGCCCCCTGCGCCGCCTCGGCGACGCCGTCTACGACCGGGCCGGCGCGGCCCGAGCCGGGCTCGACTGAGGCGGGATCGCCGCGGCCCGGGTCCCGCGCCGCCGGTCCGCGGACGCACGGACATCCGTCCGACCCGGACCTGCCCGCGATCCCTAAGCGGCGGGATCGCTTGGCAAAACTTCTGCGTGGATATTCTCGAATACTCAACTCACGGTCGAAGGCACCGGGCCGTCCCAGCGGCGGATCGACGCGACCGCGCGGTGGTAAATTCCCGATCGTCGAGACTTGTCAACGTGTTGAGGCGACGCGGCCCCGGGCCTGTCCGCGCCGCTGCGCCCGCCCTCCGCGGCCTGGACGTCGCGCGTCCTGGCGTATGAACCAATCATCTTCCGCATTGAGCCGACATCGGTCCGCATAGAATGCGTGAATCCGCAGGAAATGTCGCGACTTTTGAAACAGGACGCAATAAACCCTCTTGACCAAGACAGGCCCTGAATCGATCTTCCCGACCCAGTGAAGAGGGCCCGGCAATGGATGAGGTCATGGACGAGCAGCACACCGGTCATATCGGCCTCGCGGTCGAGATCGTCGCCGCCTATGTGGCGAACAACTCGATCCCGCCCGGCGATCTGCAGGCGCTGATCACCTCCGTGCACGCCTCCCTCGTCGCCTTGTCGCGGCCCACCGATGCCGATGCGCCGGCCGTCGAGAAGCTGACACCGGCGCAGATCCGCAAGTCGATCACCAACGACAACCTGATCAGCTTCGAGGACGGCAAGCCCTACAAGACCCTGCGCCGTCACCTGACGCTGCGCGGCCTCACCCCCGAGGCCTATCGCGAGAAGTGGGGCCTGCCCCGCGACTACCCGATGACCGCCCCGAGCTACTCGGCCCAGCGTTCCGAGCTCGCCCGCGCCCTCGGCCTCGGCCAGCAGCGCCGCAAGTCGCGGGGCACACCGATCCAGGCTGAGCCCGAGATCGTGAGCCCCGCGGCCGAGGAGCCGGCCGCCGAGAAGCCGGCCCGCGGCCGGCGCCGCAAGACCGAGGCCGCCGAGTAGGAGCACCTCGCAAAACTCCCGCTGCGCCATCGTGGGCGACGGGAGGCTCCCGGTGATCGGGGAGTTTCGTGGGAGGCTCCAAGCCACTCCCGGGCCGAACGAGCGGGCGTGCTCGCCCGTTCGGATAGCGAGGTATCCCCGCCGCGCGCGGCTGCCTCCCGTCCGGCGGGGTGGGCGGTGGCGCGCGTTTCGCCATGGTGGGCGCGTCCCGCAATGCAGCGGCTCGCGCCCCGCGGGCTCGCCCGGATGCCCCAAATGGCTTCTTCACCGGCCGTCTCCCCGGCCGCCGGCCGCTCGGCCGCCCGCCCCATCCTCGCGCTCGCCGCCGCCGCCTTCGGCATCGGCACCACCGAGTTCGTCATCATGGGCCTGCTGCCCGAGGTGGCGGGCGATCTCGGCGTCGGCATCCCGCAGGCGGGCCATCTCGTCTCGGCCTACGCGCTCGGCGTGGTGGTGGGCGCGCCGATCGTGGCGGTCGCCACCGCCGGCCTGCCGCGCAAGGCGGCCCTGCTCGCCCTGATGCTGACCTTCCTCGTCGGCAATCTCGGCTGCGCGCTCGCCCCCTCCTACGGGCTGCTGATGCTCGCCCGCATTGGCACCGCCTTCGCGCACGGGGCCTTCTTCGGCATCGGCGCCGTGGTGGCGCGCGACCTCGTGCCCCGCGAGCGGCGCATCCAGGCCGTCTCGCTGATGTTCGCCGGGCTGACGCTGGCCAACGTGCTGGGCGTCCCCTTTGGCACGGCGCTCGGCCAGGCGCTCGGCTGGCGCGCCACCTTCTGGGCGGTGGTGGGCATCGGGGTCGCGGCGCTCCTCGCGATCCAGGCCTTCGTGCCGGGCGGGCTGCCGGGGCAGCGCGGCGGCATCCTGCGCGAGTTCCGGGCGCTCACCCGCTGGCCGGTCGTGGTGCCGATGCTGGTCTCGACCCTCGCCTCGGTGAGCCTGTTCGTCCTGTTCACCTACATCACGCCCTTCCTCACGGGGGTCGCGGGCTTCAGCCCCGGCGCGGTCACGGGGGTGCTGTTCGGCACCGGGATCGGCCTCACCCTCGGCAACCTCGCGGGCGCGCGGCTCGCCGACCGCAACCTGCCGGCGACGGTGCTGGGCGGCTTCCTCGGCATCGCCGTCGCGCTCGCCCTGCTGGCCGCCCTCGGGACCCGGCAGGCGCCGACGGTGGCGCTGCTGGTGCTCTGGAGCGGGCTTGCCTTCGCGCTGGTCTCACCGCTTCAGGTCTGGGTGGTCGAGGCGGCGAGCGAGGCGCCGAACCTCGCCTCGACCCTCAACCAGGGCGCGTTCAACCTGGGCAACGCGCTGGGCGCCTGGCTCGGCGGCACGGCGTTGACCCTGGGGGCGGGCTACCGCGTCCTGCCGCTCATCGCCGCCGCGGTGGCGCTCTCGGGCCTCGCCCTCACCCTTGCGGCCCTGCGCGGGCGCGCCGGCGCAGGGCTGCCGCAGGCGTCCGGGCAGGCCTGAAGGGGATTCCCAAGGGACGAGTCCCTTGGGCAGGGTCCCGGGACGGCGCCCCGGGTTTCGGCTCCCTCGCCCTGGCGGAGCCAGGGCGAGGGAGCCGAAACCCGGGGTTCCACCCTGCACGCGCCAAAGGTCTCGACCTTTGGAATCCGGGACCGGATGCGCCCCGCGGGACGTCGATCGGTCCTATTTTGCATGGCGCCGCTCAAAAGCGTGAATATTTCGTCACTGACATGCGGAGCATGCAGGGCACTGGCGCGCGGACGCCGATTGTTGCAGTGCAGCGGACGGCGCATCCTCGGATCACGCAGTCGCGAGACGAGAGAGCCCGACCATGAGCACCCTGACCTCCGCCATCATCGATGTCCCGGCTCCCGCCCAGCCCGTCTGGGGCTGGTTCGCCCACGCGATCCGGCTCTGGCTTGAGCACAACGCCCGCGTCCTCGCGCTGGGCGGCGAGCCACTCTAGGCCGCGCCTGGCGGCGCGCCGGCCGAGCGGCACCGGATGGGAAGGGGTTGGCGCCGCAGGGTGCCGGCCCCTTTTTCGCGTTCCGGCCCCGTCAGGGCCGGAGAGGCCTCACTCGGCCTTACTCGGCCTTGGCCTCGACCTCCACCCGGTCGAGGATCGCGGCCGGCGAACGGGCGAGGGCGACGTCGGCGAAGCCGAGGCCGGCCGCGTCCCGGGCCCGGGCCTTCAGGACGAGCCGGCCGGGCTTCTGCACGAACTGGCCGAGCGCGGTGCCGATCGCCCGCGCCCCCGCCGAGCCGCCGAGGATGACCGGCACCCCGAACTGGCTCGCGCTCACGTATTCCTGGCGCAGCTCCTCGGGCTTCAGGCTCAGCGCCTTGGACTGGGTCGCGATGAAGCGCTCGAACAGGCCGGTATTCTCCACCGTGAGGTCGAGCGTCCTGGCGCTCGCGGTGAACATCAGCATCTCCGAGACCGGCATCTCGGCCGAGAAGATCTCGGGGCCGACGCCGCCGACCGTGCCGGTGAGCCGCACCGCGCCCATGTCGCGGCCCGACACCGCGACCTCGCGCAGAGCCAGCTCGCGTCGCCCCTCGTCCCAGGCGAGGTCGGCCACGAGATCGAGATCGAGGTCGCGGTAGCCGTAGCCGGGCAGGGCCCCGAGGATCGGCGCGCCGGTGACGGTCGCGGCCGGCATCACGAGACCGGATAGGCTGAGGCGGCCCGCGGTCGGTACGCCGTCCCGCAGGGGGCCGAAGCTCAGCGCGGCGTCGCGCAGGGCCACGTGCGTGGCGACTTGGCCGGCGGGTTGCCCGGGTTGCCCGGGTTGCGTTGTGGCTGGCGGCGGTGTGCCGGCCGGCCCGGGCCTGCTGCCAGGCTTGTTGGTGTCGGGCTTGGCGTCGGCTCTCGCTCCCGGTGCGGCGAGCGGATCGGCCGTCGTCGGCGCCGGGCCGGGGAGGTCGAGGCTCAGCCCCTTCAGGGTGAGCCCGCCGAGCGCGGGCATCATGCGGCGCGCGTCCTCCGCCTGCGTGGCGGCGGCCGGGTCGGCGAGGCGGCGCAGGGTCGCCAGGGTGGGCGCGAGCGAGATCCCGGTCAGCGCCAGCCTGTCGAAGCGCGCCCGGGTCTCCCCTTGGGTGAAGGCGAGCCCCTCCAGGCTGAGCCCGGCCTCGGGGCCGGTCGCGTAGGCGAGGCGCTCGGCCTCGATCAGCAGGGTGCCCCGGGGGCCGGTCTCGCTCAGCGAGAGGCCGCGGGCCTCGATCGCGCCCACCGAGGCCGCCTCGATCAGGTCGGCGCCGGCACCCGCAAGCTTCGCCCGTTCGGCGGCCGGCAGGGCGTCGCCCTCGGCCTCCAGCCGGCCGAGCCCCACCGCGACCGCGTCGAGTGCGCCCCCGAACCCGCCCGGGATCTGGCGGCCGCCGAGGTCGCGCCCCTGCAGCTCGGTGATCCGCATCGTGGTGCCCGTGGGATCGGTGTAGACCACCTCCGCCACCTGGATGCCCGCGTAGACCCGCTGCACCGTGCCCTTCCCGTCGCCCGGCACGCCGTAGAGGCGGGTGAGGGCGACGAGGTCGACGTCGTTCGCCCGGATCTGGCCGTAGGTGCCCGAGCCCTCCTTGTCCCCCCCGGAGACCCTGATGGCGGCGCCCGCCGCGGTAAGCTCCGCGATGCGTCCCGCCCGCACGTCGCGGGCGGTGACCTCGCGGTAGGTCACGGTCTGGCGGATTGCGCCGGGACCCGAATGCTCGGAGACGAGGACCGGAATCGTGATGCTCGCCGCCTCCAGCCGGGCGAGGCGGGCCGGCCAAGGCTCGGCGGCGCCAGGGCGCAGCAGCGCGGCCAGTTCGTCGCGCGAGAGGCGCGTCCCGCTCACCGTCGCCTTCGGGGCACGGAACTCGGCGCCGCCCAGGGGCAGCACCACGTCCGTCAGGGTGACGTCCTGCACCGCCGAGGCCGCCTCCTGCGCGGCGAGCGGGCCGGCCGCGAGAGTAAGCGGCAGGAGCGGCAGGCCGAGCGGCAGGCTGAGCGTGAGGGCGCAGGCCAGGCTGCCCGCGCGTGCCGCTCGCGCGCGGCGGGCGCGGGCCTTCGGATGGCTCATGGTGGTGTCCGGATCGCCGACGGCTGGTCTGGATGGATGCGGGCCGAGCAGGCTTACCGGCCAGGCACCATCCGTGCCGCACTTCGTCCCCGCAGGCAATCGATGTGCGTGGTCGCACGGTGGGTCGGCCGGCACCTGTCGTGCGGGCGCAACGGGCCTGCGCCCGCCAGCCCGAACGGACGAGGGGCCGCCCCTCGCGGGACGGCCCCTCGGACCGGTCGGCGCGGCGGGTGTCCCGCCGCGCCGAGCCCGTGCCTTGACCTTACTTGATCAGCGCGAGCAGCGCCTTGCCGGCCTTGGAGTTCAGCTCCTTGGCGTCCAGCGTGCCGTCGTTGTCCGGATCGGCGGCCTTGAAGCGCTCGGCCACGGCCGCGAGGTATTCCTTCTTGTCCAGCGTGCCGTCGTTGTCCGGATCCGCCTGGCGGACGCCGGCCTTGCTCAGGCGGCCCTTCAGCTCCTTGGCGTCGAGAGTGCCGTCCGCATCCTTCTCGAGCCGGTCGAAGGTCGCCGAGGCCACGGCCTCGATCTCCTTCATGTCGACGGTGCTGTCGTTGTCGGTGTCGATCATCTTGACGGCGCTGGCGCCGCTCGTCGGCTTGGCGAAGGCGGTGGGGGCGACGGTGACGGAAGCCGCGAGGGCGAGGGCCGCGAAGGCGCTGGAAACACGAAGGCTCATTGCCGGATTCTCCCAAAAAGTGTTGCCCGTTTCACCTAGATCAAGGCTGTGCGGTGCACAAGCGGAAGTGGGCTGCCACGTGGCCGCGCGGTGAAGATTTTCCGAGGCGCTGGTCCTGGGCGCAGTTCCGCGGTCGCAATCCAGGCCGGAACCCGGGCTCGAAACGCCGGAAGGGCCGGCGAGCCGGCCCTTCCGATCACGATTCAGCGGATGCCACGCGATCCGGTCCGGCTCAGTAGCCGTAGTCGCGGCGCGGGCGGCGCGGGCGGTCGTCGTCGTAGCTCTCGCCGCGGTAGAGGCCGCGCCGGTCGTAGTCGCGGGTGCGGCGATACTCGTCGCGCCGGAACTCCTCGCGGCGGAAGTCGCGCTCGCGCTGGGCGCGGGAGCGTAGGTCGATGCTCGGGCCGCCGGGGCCGATGTCGATGCGCTGGGCGGAGGCCGGGACGGTGCCTGCCGCGGTGGCTCCGAGGGCGACGGCCAGCGCCGCGCCGACGATCAAGGTCTTCATGGCTCGTTCCTGTGGTCTTGCCTGTGGTCTTGCCCGTGATGCGGCGCGAGCGCCGCATCACGGGCGATCTCGCGTTCCGGGGGCAACCCGGGGCGGCAGCGATCGTTCCGCGAAGACTGATGTCCTCACCGTTCCCGCCGGTCGGCAAGACTGATTTCAGGGGTTCACGCGCAGGCCGAGCAGGAAGGTGTTGCCGCGGAAGCTGACATTGGACACCGTGCTGTCGATCTGCTGGTACAGATAGGTGCCGCGCAAGGTCAGCCAGCGGGTGAAGCGGTAGTCGATCCGGGCGGTCGCCGAGAAGCCGGTCTCGCGCGTCGTGGTGCCCTGGTAGCTGTTCTGCAGGGCGGCGGCGCCGAGCACGATCGAGAGGTTGCGGAACAGGTCGTGCTGCAGCTCGACCGTCGCGGTCTCGGTGATCGCGCCGCTCGAGCCCCGCAGGGTCGTCTCGGTGACCGCGCTCTGGGCGCCGACGCGCAGGGCGGTGAGCGGGCTGATCCGCCAGGTGAGCGCCGCGCTGAGGAGCGGGGCATTGATGTCGGGCAGGGCTGGGTCCGGGTAGGTCCGGTGCTGCAGGCCGCCCGAGATCTCGCCGGTGAGGGCGGGGCCGAGCGTGAAGGCCGCGCCCGCCGTGAGCGCGACGCCGGTCGAGTCCCGGCGCAGCCCCGTCGCGTCGCGGGCGCTGTCGTAGACCCGGGAATCGGCGAGCACGTCGACGAAGGGCGTGAGGGCGGGCGAGAGCTCGTAGGCGGTGCGCAGGCGCAGGCCGTACTGGTTGAGGTTGCGGTCGCTCTGGATCAGCGTCGTGCCGTCGCTGAGCCGGGCATCCTCGAAGGTCGAGCGGTCGAACTGCCCGCGCAGCGAGACCGAGAGCCGGTTGAAGCGCTGCGTGGCGCCCAGAGAGGCGCCGTACGCCATGATGAGCGGGCGGCTCGTCGCGTTGTTGGCCTGCAGGTCGATGCTGCCGACGCGCTGGGTGTCGACGAGGAAGCGGCCCTCCGCGTCGAGGCGCAGGTCCCGGCTCGCGTCCACGCCGAGGCGCACCGCGCCGGCCGCGCTCGGGCGGCTCGCGGCCTCGTTCTGCGGGTATTCGAGATAAGCCCCGCGCAGGTCGCCCGAGAGCTCGGCCGCCGACCAGTCGCTGCGGAAGCCGAGCTCGGCCTCGCTGCGCAGGGCCGCCGAGCCCTGGGCGGCGCTGCTGCCGCTCGCGGCCTGGTTCGGGTTCGTGTCGTAGCCGAGGCTCTGGGAGAAGGCCGGCAGGAACGTGAGGCCGCCCAGCCTCAGCCCGAGCGGGGCATAGGCCTCGTCCACCTCCAGCGGCGGGCGCAGGCCGTTGGCGAGCAGGAGGCCCGGCGTGACCAGCCCGAGGATCGGGGCCGGGATCGTGGTCGGCAGCGGCACGCCGCTCACGGGATTGCGCACCACGGGCGTCAGCCGGGCCGCCGCGGAGGGGATCTGGGTCGTCTCGCGGGTCAGCCGGCGGGTGGCCGAGCCGGAGCGGCGGGCCGGCGCGGCGCGGTTGCGCAGGAGATCCGCCAGGGCGCGCTCGCTCGCGCCGATGCTGCCGGGGCGCGGCGTCGGCCGGCTGCCGCCGAGGCCGGAGGAGAGGCCGGAGGAGAGGCCCGCTCCGGACCCGCCGGCCTCCGGGCCGCCGGGCACGAGCGATCCTGCCGGGGGGCGCCGGTCCGGCGTCTGTCCGCCGGGGCTCTGTCCGCCCAGGGCCTGCCCCAGCGCGGGTTGGCCCGGCGCGCGGCCGAGAGAGGAGCGAAAGCCGGGCCGGATGCCCCGCAGGCCGGGCCCGGCGGGCGTCCCCTCCGCCTCCGCCTCGGCGGGCCCGGCCTGCGGGGCATCCGGCAGGGCGGTCTCCGCCGGGCCGGTATCGGCGGTGGAGCCGCGCAACTGGGCCTGCGCCGGCCGAACGGTCAGCAGCGTGATCGACAGAGCGACGGGCAGGGCGGCGGCCAGCACGAGCGGGGCGGCGCCGAGGAGCACGAGGCGCAGGGCCGGCTCCCGGGCACGGCGCGGCCCCGGCGCGCGCGCCTCCGCCGTCCCGCCCCTGCGCCCGCTCACCCCCACCGGCTCCGGCCCCCGCACATCCCGATACGCTGCGCCGGCCGTCGGCGCCTGAACGGCGCGGTGCCGCCCGCATGGTTAAGAAACGGTACCCGCGCAGGGTTAACGGCCGGTCAATGCGCGTGCCTCCGGGGGCCCGGCCCGGGCCGGCCGCGCCGGGTCGCGTCGCGGTGGTAACGACCGGTATCAAACGGCCGTCGCCTTCGCGGGCGAGACTGGCCCGCCGCCCGGTTTCCCGCGATAAGGCGCCGGTGCGGCCGAGGGCAGGTCATGACGGGAACGAAGCGCGCGATGCGACCGGCGGGGCGGCACGCAGGGCCTGTTCTGGCCCGGCCTTTGGGGCGAGCCTTGGGACGGGTGCTGGGAGGCCTCGGTCTCGGCGCGGCGCTCCTGGCGGGGCCCGCGCGGGCCCAGGAGGCTCCGCGGCCGGCGGCGGGTGGTGCAGGATCCGGCGCCGCAGCGCCCGGAGCCACGGTCGCCAGCTACTTCTACATCGGCGGGCGCTACCAGCGGGTCGAGGACAAGACCCTGATGGTCGGGCAAATGTTCGTCCAGTCGCGCCGCCCGGCCCAGGTCGCCCAACCCTATCCGGTCGTGATGGTGCACGGCGCCGCGCAGACGGGGGTGAACTTCCTTGGCACGCCGGACGGGCGGCCGGGCTGGGTCCAGCGCTTCGTCGAGCAGGGCTTCCAGGTCTACGTGGTGGATCAGGTCGGGCGCGGGCGCTCGGGCACCAACCCGGAGGTCTACGGCCCCTATACCCGCCTCTCCGCCCGCGCGCTGGAGGAGACCTACACCGCCCAGGAGGTCTACGACCTGTTCCCGCAGGCCAAGCTCCACACCCAGTGGCCGGGCGGCGCCGGGGTGCCGGGCAACGCGGCCTTCGACCAGTTTATGGCGAGCCAGGTGCCCTACCTCGCCAACACCCAGCAGACCGAGGAGCTGATGGCTCCGGCGCTGACCGCCCTGCTCGAGAAGGTCGGCCCCGCGATTCTCGTCACACACGGGCAGGGCGCGCTGTTCGGCTGGGCGGTCTCGGACGCGCGGCCCGACCTCGTGAAGGCGCACGTGGCGATCGAGCCGAACGGGCCGCCCTTCTTCGACGTACGCTACCGCGGCGGCAAGGATTTCTGGGAGCGCACCGGCGAGGGCCGCGCCCGCGCCTACGGCCTCACCCGCATACCCCTGGGCTTCCAGCCCCCGGTGAACGCCCCCGACGACCTCACCGTGGTCCAGGCCAAGGCGCCCGCGGCCGAGGGGCGCATCCGCTGCTGGCTCCAGGGCGAGCCCGCCCGCAAGCTGCCGAACCTCGCCCGTGTGCCCGCCGTGATCGTGACCGCCGAGGCCTCCTTCCGGGCACCGACCGACGATTGCACGGCCGCCTTCCTGGCCCAGGCGGGGGCCAAGCCCGATTCTCTGCGCCTCGGCGAGATCGGCATCCGCGGCAACGGCCACATGATGATGCTGGAGAGGAACAGCGATCAGGTCGCCGACGTGGTGGTCGGATGGATCACGGCCCGCCTGCGCTGAGCCTGAGGCTGGCCGGGCCGATACCATCCAGGATAGTGACCGCTCGGTCACATGCGCGGCAATCCCTTGTGCGCGGCCTTGTGCGGACCCTCGTTCGCCCGTAGTCCTGTTCGGGAAAGATCAATACTTTCACGAACTTAGCATAATTCTAAAAAGCTGGGCCGCAAGGTCCCGGTCGATCCGGGGCGCGCCGTCGGCCGTCCGGGATTCAACCATGTCGCCGCTCACGTCCGCTCCACGCACACGCCGTTCCGGCCCCCTGCGCGCGCTCGCCCTGTCGGGCGCCTCGCTCCTCATCCTCACGGCCGCCGCCCATGCCCAGCAGGCGACGCCGCCGCGCCGCGGCACGGCGAACCCGCCGGCCGAGGCCAGCGTCCAGCTCGGCGAGATCAGCGTCGAGACGCAGGGCAACGGCGGCGGGGCCATCGGCGGGGCCACGGGCCGAGTCGGCACCGCCGCGCGCGCCGTCGAGAGCCCGACCGGCCCGGTCAACGGCTTCGTGGCGACCCGCTCGGCGACGGCCACCAAGACCAACACCCCGCTGATCGAGACGCCGCAATCGATCACAGTCGTCGGTCGCGAGCAGATCGACGTCCAGAAGGCCCAGACCCTGACCCAGGCGACGCAGTACGCGGCCGGCATCTACTCGGGCACCTTCGGCGCCGACTCGCGCCTCGACTTCTTCACCCTGCGCGGCTTCGTGGCGAGCGATTACGGCCTCTACCGCGATGGCCTGCAGCAGCTGAACTACGGCTTCGCCTATTTCCGCACCGAGACCTTCGGCCTGGAGCGCATCGAGGTGCTGCGCGGCCCCGCCGCCGTGCTGTTCGGTGCCGGCACCCCGGGCGGCCTCGTCAACCAGGTCAGCAAGCGGCCGCCCCTCGACCCGCTGCGCTACGTCGAGGTCGGCGGCGGCGCCTTCGGGCAGGGCGGCCTCGGCTACGCCGCCTTCGACCTCGGCGGACCGTCCGACGCCGACGGGCACTGGTTCTACCGCCTGACCGGGTTCGGCCGCACCGGCGGCAACCAGGTCGAGGGCGCGCCGGAGGACCGCGTCTACATCGCGCCGGCCTTCACCTATAAGCCGGACGGGGCGACGAAGATCACCTTCCTGTCGAGCTTCCAGCACGACAACGCCGCGGTGACGGCGAACTTCCTGCCCTATTCCGGCACGGTCCGCCCGAACGCCTCGGGCCTGCGCATCCCGCGCTCGCTGAACGTCGGCGATATCGGCCTCAACACCTTCAGCAGGAACCAAGCGCTCGTCGGATACGAGTTCGAGCACGCCTTCGACGAGACCTGGACCTTCCGGCAGAACCTGCGCTACTCGTTCCTCGAGAGCTTCCAGAACTCGTATGTCGGCCAGCTCGGCTACAGCGACGCCGCCGAGACGCGGCTCGCCCGCTACCAGTTCCGCGACAGCGCCCGGGCGAACCTGTTCCAAGTCGACAACCAGGCCGAGGCGCGCTTCTTCGACGGGTTCTTCCGCCACGACCTGTTGCTCGGGCTCGACTACAAGAACTACCGCCTGAGCGACAACCAGGCCTCGACCTTCCCCGGGCCGGACATCAGCATCCTGGCGCCCGTCTACGGCCAGCGGGTCGCCGCGCCGCTCCCCTACCTGATCAACGGGAACTCCTTCGAGCAGCTCGGCCTCTACGCGCAGGACCAGATCAAGCTCACCGACCAGTTGAGCCTCGTGCTCGGCCTGCGCCAGGATTTCGCCGACAACCGCATCGGCAACAAGCTCGACCCCTCGGCCAGCAACGGGCGCAGCGACAACGCGCTCACCTACCGCACGGCGCTGATCTACAATTTCGACTTCGGGCTCGCGCCCTACGTCAGCTACTCGACCTCGTTCCAGCCGCAGATCGGCACCGCCCTGAGCGGCGCGGGCTTCCGCCCCGAGACCGGCGACCAGATCGAGGGCGGCGTGAAGTTCGAGCCGCCGGGACAGGGCTACTTCCTGACGCTCGCGGGCTTCGACATCAACCGGCAGGGCGTGCTGGTGCCCAACCCCGCCAACGTCTTCTTCCAGCTCCAGTCCGGCGCGCAGCGCTCCACCGGCTTCGAGGCGCAGCTCAACGTGAGCCTCGCTGAGGGGCTCAACGCGGTCGCGTCCTTCACGACCTACGACCTCGTCACCACGAAGGACGCGGATCCGGCCCGCGTCGGCCGCACGCCCGTGAACATCCCGGAGACCTTCGCGTCGGCCTTCTTCGACTACACGATCCCCGTGGGCGAATGGCGCGGCTTCGGCTTCGGCGGCGGCGTGCGCTACGTCGGCAGCTCGTTTGCCGACGTCCCCAACACGCTCCGGGTCTCGGACTTCGTGCTGTTCGACGCGCAGGTGCACTACAATTTCGAGAACTGGCGCCTCGCGGTGAACGCCACGAACCTCGGCGACCGGCGCTACGTCTCGTCCTGCCAGTCGGCCCTGTCCTGCTTCTACGGCGACGCCCGCCGCGTGGTGGCGAGCGTGAGCTACAAGTGGTGAGGGCCTGAGCGCCGAGGTTCTGGATTCCGAAGGTCGAGACCTTTGGCGGGTGCAGGGCAGAGCCCTGCATTTGGAACCCCCGGCCCGGCTTCGCCGGGCCGGGGGTTCCAACCCGGGGCGCCGTCCAAGGGGCTTGCCCCTTGGGCGGGGGCCCGGGACCTGGGCCTCAGCCCTCCCGGGCGCGCTCGCGCAGGATGAACTTCTGCACCTTGCCGGTGGAGGTCTTGGGCAACTCGCCGAAGACGATGTGGCGGGGCAGCTTGTAGGGGGCGAGGTGCTCGCGGCACCACCCGATCAGCGCCTCGGCCTCGGCCTCCGCCCCGGGCTTCAGCTCCACGAAGGCGCAGGGCGTCTCGCCCCATTTCGGGTCGGGCCGGGCCACCACGGCGGCCGCGGCCACCGCCGGGTGCTTGAACAGCGCGTCCTCCACCTCGATCGACGAGATGTTCTCGCCCCCCGAGATGATGATGTCCTTCGAGCGGTCCTTCAGCTGGATGTAGCCGTCGGGATGCTTCACCCCGAGGTCGCCCGTGCGGAACCAGCCGCCCCGGAAGGCGGCCTCCGTGGCCTTCGGGTTCTTCAGGTAGCCGCGCATCACCACATTGCCGCGCATCATCACCTCGCCGAGCGTCTGCCCGTCCGCCGGCACCGGCGCCAAGGTCTCGGGATCGCGCACGTCGAGCCCTTCCAGCACGGGGTAGCGCACGCCCTGGCGCGCCTTCTTGGCCGCCTGCTCGGGGCCGCTGAGCGCGTCCCAGTCCGCGTGCCAGGCGTTGACCACGGCCGGGCCGTAGCTCTCGGTCAGCCCGTAGAGGTGGGTCACGTCGAAGCCGGCCTCGCGCATGCCCGCGAGCACGGCTTCCGGCGGGGGCGCGGCCGCCGTGAAGAAGGCGACCCGGTGGGGCAGGGGGCGCCGCTCGGTCTCGGGCGCGTTGATCAGGAGCTGCATCACGATCGGCGCGCCGCACAGATGCGTCACCCCGTGCTCGGCCATCAGCGCGTACATCGGCCCCGCCCGGACCTGCCGCAGGCAGACATGGGTGCCGGCCACCACCGAGAGCGTCCAGGGGAAGCACCAGCCGTTGCAGTGGAACATCGGCAGGGTCCAGAGATAGACCGGGTGCTGGCCGAGGTTGCAGGTCACCACGTTGCCGAGCGCCAGGAGCGCCGCGCCGCGGTGGTGGTAGACCACGCCCTTCGGGTCGCCCGTGGTGCCCGACGTGTAGTTCAGGCTGATCGCGTCCCACTCGTCGTCGGGCAGTACGCCCGCGTGCTCCGGGTCGCCCTCCGCCAGAAAGGCCTCGTAGTCCAGCGTGCCCTGGCGCTCGCCCGGCCCGTCGTATTCGGGGTCGTCGTAGTCGATGACGAGCGGCGGAGCGTCGAGCCGGGCGAGCGCGGGCCCGATCGTGCGGGCGAATTCCCGGTCGGTGATCAGCACCTTCGCCTCGCCGTGCCCGAGGCAGAAGGCGATGGCCGCGGCGTCGAGGCGCGTGTTGAGGGTGTTGAGCACCGCCCCCGTCATCGGCACGCCGTAGTGGCACTCGATCATCGCGGGCGTGTTGGCGAGCATCACCGCCACGGTGTCGCCGCGCCCGATGCCCCGGGCCGCGAGCGCCCCGGCGAGGCGGCGGCAGCGGGCGTCGAGCTCGGCGTAGCTGCGCCGCAGGGGGCCGTGGATCACCGCGACCTGATCGGGGAAGGTGCGGGCCGCCCGCTCCAGATAGCCCAGCGGGGTCAGCGGCTGGTGGTTGGCCTGCACGCGGTCGAGGTCGCGGTCGTAGATGCTGTCGCGGCGCATGGTCCCTCCCTCGGGCCCGTCGCACGGTGCTCCGGTGCGACGCTTTGCGCCGACACTATCCCGCCCGCGGCGGCGATCAATCCGCCGGAGGGCGGAGCCCCGGAGCGCTCTTTCGCCGAAGCGGGTGCCGGTTCGGCGAAAGAGCGCGCGTCGAGACGAAGACTGAGGGCCGTTCCCGATCGCGACGCGATCGGGAACGGCTCTAGTGCCGCGGCCGGCTGGCCGGATCGTGCAGGTGCCGGGCGAGCTCGAAGCCGATCTCCAGCATCAGCCCCTCGACCCGGGCGGTAAGGGCAGGGCGGCGCAGGGCCTCCGAGAGGTTGCGCAGGGCGATGGCGTGCTCGGCCATGCGGTTGACGATCCGCTCGCTCTGGTGCGGGCCTGCCGTCTCGGTGAGGTCGACGGCGATGCCCCGGCCCTGACCCACCCGGCCCGCCGCGTCGCGCTCGATCCGGCCGCGCATCAGCAGCCGCCGCCCGCCCGCGCCCGTGCGGAACTCCGCCTCCAGCGGACCGCCGGCCTCGCCGACCGCGTGCAGGTAGCTCTCGACGCGGGTACGGTCCTCCGGATGGATCCGATCGAGGAACGCGGCCAGCGGCATGCCCGCCGCCGCGGCTGCCGGGTCGAGGCCGAGCAGCCTGGCGAGCGGCACCGAGAGCGCGAGGCTGCCGGCCCAATGGTCGTGGACCCAGCTCCCCACGACGCCGGCCGCGTCGAGCATCGCCTGCGGGATCGGGGGATCGTCCGCGCCGGGATCTGCCATGGATCGCCTCTGCCGCATCCGCCTTTTATAAACCTGAGGTTGACATAGCGGGGGTGCCGCCCGGAGACGGATAAACTTAGAGCAATCAGATCAACGCGAAAAGGCCAGAGCTCCGGGTTCCTGCGAATCTTAACCTGAGGTTATGAAAACCGACCTGACGGATCCCCTGCCCGGCGAAGCCCCAGCGTGCGGCGGTGCGGGGCCGCTAGGTCGTCTTTAACGTCCCCTTAACCATAATCCGGGATCTCTGCGGAACGGAGCATCCTTGGGTCACAGGACGGCCGCGCAGGGGCGGTGCGGCGCCCCCGGGATGCGGGAGCCGCCGCCCGGGCGGCGCACGGGGGCTGCCAGCATGAAAGCGATCACGTTCGTCACCCAGAAGGGCGGGAGCGGCAAGAGCACGCTCTGCATCTCGCTCGCGGTCGCCGCGCAGGAGGCCGGCCACACGGTCTGCATCCTCGAGATGGACCGGCAAGCCACTGTCTCGGACTGGCTCGACCACCGCACGGCGCCCGGACCTGAGGTAGCGCAGATCGACGCCACCCAGATCGAGGCCGTGATGGATCGGCTCTCCGAGTCGGCCTACGATTTCGTCTTCATCGACACGCCGGGCGTCGACTCGCCCGGCACGCTCTCGGCAATCCGGGCGGCGGATCTCTGCATCATCCCGTGCCGGCCGACGCCCGCGGACCTGCGCGCCTTCAAACCGACGCTCGCCGCCGTCTACCGGCTGGAGAAGCGCTTCGCCTTCGTGCTGAACCAGACGCCGCCCCGCTCCTACCGCATCCGCGACGCGGCGGACGGGCTCGCGGTGCTCGGCATCCTGCCCGACGTCAACATCGTGGCCCGCACCGACCACCAGGACGCGATCGGCCTCGGCCAGGGCGTCACCGAGTTCAACCCGAAGGGCCAGGCCGCCGACGAGGTGCGCCGGCTCTGGACCTGGATCGAGCGGCGCGCCCAGGCCGGCACGCGCGGCAGGATGAAGCATGTCGAAGCCGCCTAAGCTCAGCCTCGCGGCGATCGTCGCGTCGGCGACGCCGCCGGCCAAGACGAGCCCGAAGACATCTCCGAAAGCGGCTGCCAGGACCGCCGAGGGCGGCGCCGAGATCGTGCGGCTCGATCTCCCGGCGCATCTCCCCGCGCGCCGCGCCGCCGCGACCCTGAAGGAGCGGGCGCGGCAGATGTCGGTCTATCTGGAGCCGCCGGTCTACGACCAGCTCCGTGACCTGGCGCATGCCGAGCGCACCAAGATGCACGCCCTGATGCTGGAGGGCCTCGACCTGCTCTTCCGCCAGCGCGGGGCGCGCTCGATCGCGCAGCTCACCGAGCGGGACGAGGGCTGAGGCCGTCCGGGCGTCGACTCCTGAACGCCGCCCGCCGGCCGCGTTCAGGCTTCCTTTACGGCGTTCGGCCAAATCTCGGCCGGTCCGCTGCCGGCCCGCGTCCCGCGGCCCGGCGGACCGGGGCCCGGCGTATCGGGCTTCCGCGTGGCGTACCGGGAGTTGGCCGAGTGGGTGGCATGGCGCGCAAGACGCTCGCAGAGACGCTCGGGCAGACGCTCGCGGAGACGCGCTCGCGGGTGACGGTCCCGGACCGCCTGCGCGGCACCGCCCTCCGGCTCGCCGCGGTCTCGGCGGTGGCGCTGCTGGCGGCCAATTGCAGCACCAACCCCCAGAAGCTCGCCGCCGGTCCGGGCGCCGGCAACGGCATTGACCCGAAATACGGCGTGCGCGCGAGCCCGCGCCTCTACAACGAGGGCGACGTGATCCCGAAGGGCGGCGGGCGCCGTTTCTCGGGCAAGCCCTACGTTGTGGCCGGCCGCACCTACGTCCCGCGCGAGGACGCGCGCGGCTACGTCCGCGAGGGCATGGCCTCGTGGTACGGCGCCGCCTTCCACGGCCGCCAGACCGCCAACGGCGAGGTGTTCGACCGCCACGCGATCGTGGCCGCCCACCCGACCCTGCCACTGCCGAGCTATGCCCGCGTCACCAACACCACGAACGGCCGCTCGATGGTGGTCCGCGTCAACGACCGCGGGCCCTACCATGCCGACCGGGTGATGGACGTCTCCGAGGAGGTCGCCCAGGCGCTGGAATTCCACCGCAAGGGCACGACCCACGTGCGGGTCGAGTATATCGGCAAGGCCTCGGTCGCCGGCAGCGACGACCGCAAGCTCATGGCGACGCTCCGCACCGACGGCCGCCCGGCCGGCCTGCGCGGCGGACCCGTGATGCTCGCCGATCTCGGCCCCTCGGAGGAGCCGGAGGCGCTGGCCCGCGATCTCGCGAAGCCCGTCCGTGCGCCGCTCGCCTTCAAGCCCGCGCCCGAGCGGGAGGCGGAGGAGCCCCGCCCCGCCGCCCGGCCCGCCCCGGTCCTGGTCGCCCGCGCCTCGGTCGGCGTGCCGCCCGCGCTCCAGCCGACCGCGGCGCGCGCGGGAGCCTTCAAGCCCGTCGCCGTGGCGGGGCTCAACCCCGCGCTCGACGCACGGCCGGTGGGCAAGGACCCCGCGAAGGGAGAGGCGAGGGGACAGGCGAAGGCCCAGCCCACCGCCAGGCTCGCGGCGGCGGAGCCCGGCCTGCGCGGCGCCGCGATGGTGGCGGGTCCGGCCAAGGCCGGCGCGAAGGCCCCTGCCGCCGCATCCCCCGCGAAGCCCGCCCCGACCCGCCTCGCGGCCGCGCCCGTGCCGGCCAAGCCCCAGACCGGGGCGCCCCACGCATCCAGGGCCGCGCCGGCCGTCGCCCAGGCGGCCAAATCTTCTCCGACGCCCGCCAAGCCCTCCGCCGTCGCCGCGAAGGCACCGGCGGGCCCCGCCAAGGCGCAGGTCGCCGGCAAGCCCCATCGCGGCGACCGGGTGGCCGCGATCTACTGACGCGGCGTCCGGTCGAACGCTCCGCTGTACGCGGATCCCTCCCCCCTCTGCGGGGGAGGGTGGCCCGCGAAGCGGGTCGGGAGAGGGGACCCCAGTTTCAGGCTTGGGCTGCGCCCTGCATGAAGGCTGCGCCTCCTCCGGTCGCCGGGTTCCCCTCTCCGCGGGACTTCGTCCCGACCGACCCCTGCTGACGCAGGGGCCACCCTTCCCCGTAGAGGGGGAAGGGAGAGCGCGGTGGGGCAGCACGCGTGTGCGATCTGGATGGCGCGCAGGGAAGGGGAGCCCCCGCCCGCGCGTTTTCCCGTTCGATCCGCACTGAAACCGCGATATGGTCACGCTTGTTATCGGTGGGGGCGTGATCCACGTCCGGGGCGGTCGTGCCCCGGACGGCGCGCGGGAGACAGTGATGCGCACTTCCCTCTGGACGATCCTGGCGAGGGCTTGCCTGGCGACGGCCTGCGCGCTGGCGCTGGCCCCCGCGGCCCGGGCCCAAACCTTCCAGACCGCGGCCCAGCACGCGATCCTGGTCGACGTCGATTCGGGCTCGACCCTGTTCGAGAAGGCCGCCGACGAGCCCTTCGCGCCGGCCAGCATGGCCAAGCTCTTGACCGCCGACATCGTGTTCGAGGCTCTGAAGAGCGGGCGCTACACGATGGACACCGAGTTCACCGTCACCGAGGACGCGTGGCGCCGGGGCGGTGCGGGGGGCGGCGGCTCCTCGATGTTCGCGCAGGTGAACAGCCGCATCAAGCTCTCCGACCTCCTGCGCGGCCTGATCGTGCAGTCGGGCAACGACGCCGCCATCACCATCGCGGAGAACATGGCGGGCTCGGAAGCGGCCTTCGCCAACATGATGAACCAGCGCGCGAAGGAGATCGGGCTCACCCGCTCGAACTTCCGCAACGCCACCGGCTACTCGGCGCCCGACCAGAGGGTCACCGCGCGCGACATGGCCAGGCTCGCGCTGCACATCATCGAGACCTACCCGGACTACTACAAAATCTACGCCGAGCGCGAGTTCACCTGGAACAAGATCAAGCAGCAGAACCGCAACCCGCTCCTCACCCTCGACATCGGCGCGGACGGGCTGAAGACCGGCTACCTCGAGGAATCGGGCTACGCCCTGACGGCCTCCGCCGTGCAGAACGGTCAGCGCCTGATCCTGGTCGTGTCGGGCCTGAAGACCGCCCGCGACCGCGCCGCCGAGAGCCGCAAGCTGATGGAGTGGGGGTTCCGCGCCTTCGAGCCGCGCCAGGTCTTCGCCACGGGCGAGACGGTGGCCGAGGCCTCGGTCTACGGCGGCGAGCGCGGCTCCGTGCCGCTGGTCGCCAAGAAGCCCGTGCGGGTGCTGATGCCGCGCGGCTCCGCCGACCGGGTGACGGCCAAAGTGGTCTATCAGGGCCCGCTCTCGGCGCCCGTCGAGGCGGGCCGCGAGGTCGGTCGGCTCCGGGTGTTGCGCGGCGATGTGGTCGCCCTCGACCAGCCCGTCTACGCGGGTGAGGCGGTCGGCACCGGCACCCTGTCGCAGCGGGCGATGGACGGCGCGCTGGAATTCGGTACCGACCTGATGCGCCGCGCCTTCGACAAGGCCGCGGGCAAGGGCGAGACGAAGGGCGAGGCGACGGTCGAGAAGGCTGCCAACCCGTCGTGATGTGTTTCGGACGGATACCCGTGCGCTGTCCCTCCCCCCTCTGCGGGGGAGGGTACCCTGCGAAGCAGGGGGGTCGGGACGAAGTCCCGCAGAGGGGGGAGGGACAGCGCAGGATATGCTCTGCATCGACGCTGCGTCTGTCCCTGAGGCCGGGTTCCCCTCTCCCGACCCGGCCTGACGGCCGGCCCACCCTCCCCCACAGAGGGGGGAGGGAGCGCTGCGCGCGGGCTTATCGATGACCCCCGGCGCGTTCATCACCTTCGAGGGCGGGGAGGGGGCCGGCAAATCGACCCAGGTCGAGCGCCTCGCCCGCCGGCTGCGGCCGGCCCGCACCGTCGTGGTCACCCGCGAGCCCGGCGGTACGCCGCGCGCCGAGGAGATCCGCGCCGCCCTGCTGGAGGGCCGGGCGCGGGAGCACGGCCCCTTCGCCGAGGCGCTGCTGTTCTCCGCCGCCCGCCTCGACCATCTCGACCGCCTGATCCGCCCGGCGCTCGCCCGCGGCGAGGTGGTCCTGTGCGACCGCTTCATGGATTCCACCCGCGCCTACCAGGGGGCCGCCGGCGGCCTGCCGGCCGCGACGGTCGCGGCGCTCGAGCGCGTTGTGGTCGGCCGCACCCGGCCCGACCTCACCCTGATCCTCGATCTCGACCCGGAGCAGGGCCTCGCCCGCGCTCGCGCCCGGGCGGGCGCCGCCGACCGCTTCGAGGCCGAGACGATCGAGTTCCACCGCCGCCTGCGGGACGCTTTCCGGGCGATCGCCGCGGCCGAGCCGGAGCGCTGCGCCGTGATCGATGCCGGCCGCGCGCCTGACGCCGTCGAGGCCGCGATCCGCGCGGCCGTCGCGGCGCGTCTGCCGGCGCTGCTCGGGGAGGGCGCCGATGCCGCCTGAGCGCGCGCCCGACGATGCCGAGGCCGGCGACCTCGTGGGCCTGCCGCGCCCGCGCGAGCACACCCGCCTCGTCGGCCACGCCGCGGCCGAGGCCGCCTTCGCGGGGGCCCACGCCGCCGGCCGCCTGCACCACGCCTGGCTGATCGCCGGCCCGCCCGGCATCGGCAAGGCGACGCTGGCCTACCGGGTGGCCCGGCGCCTCCTCGCCGACCCGCAGGGTTTCTCCGACGTGCCGGCCGAGCACCCGACTGCCCGCAAGGTCGCGGCGCTCTCGCACCCGAACCTGGTGGCGCTCCGCCGCCACCGGGCGCCGGGCGCCAAGACCCTGCCGACCCGGATCCCGGTCGATGCGGTGCGCCGCGCGCTCGACCTGTTCGGCTCGACCGCCGGCACCGAGGGCTGGCGCATCTGCCTCGTGGACAGCGCCGAGGACCTCAACGCCAACAGTGCGAACGCTCTCCTGAAGATGCTGGAGGAGCCCCCGCCCCGCGCCCTCTTCCTGATCGTCGCGCACGCGCCGGGCCGGCTCCTGCCGACCATCCGCTCGCGCTGCCGCATGCTGACCCTGCGTCCCCTCGCAGAGACCGAGGTGGCTGAGGTGATCTCCGGCTTCCCCCCGCCCTTCGGCGCACCGGACGCCGAGGCGCTCGCCCGCGCCGCCGCGCTCTCCGAGGGTTCGGTCGCCCGCGCGGTGGCGATGCTCGATCCGGCCCGGGCCGGCATCGTGGCCGAGACCGAGACGCTGCTCGCCCGCCTCGACCACCCGGACTGGCGCCGCATCCTGGCGCTCGCGGAAAAACTCGCGGGTCGGGACGCCGAGCCCCTGTTCGAGGCGGCCTGCGAGAGCGTCTCGCGCTTCGTCTCGGCCGAGCTCGACGCCCGCCGCCACGAGCCTCCGGCCCGCCTTGCGGCCCTGGTCGAGGTGTGTGACAAGTTCGCCCGCGCCGCCCGGGAGGCCGCGATCTACAATCTCGATCGCCGCCCCGTCGTCCTCGCGCTGTTCACCGATCTCGCGGGCGCCATCTCCGCGGGTACGGCCCGCGCCTGAACGGGCACGGCGCCGCAGCGGGAACGGACCTGACGTGACGGATAGCAAGACCTTCAGCATCTCGACGGCGATCTCCTACCCGAACGGCGCGCCGCATATCGGCCACGCCTACGAGGTGATCGCCACCGACGCCATCGCGCGCTTCAAGCGGCTGGACGGCTACGACGTGCTGTTCTCCACCGGCACCGACGAGCACGGGCTGAAGATCCAGCAGGCCGCGACGAAGGCCGGGATCGCCCCCCGCCAGTACGTCGAGGGCACCGCCGCCCCGTTCCGCGCGATGGCCGACCGGCTCGACTGCGCCTACGACCGCTTCATCCGCACCACGGAGGCCGAGCACTACGCCGCCGCCCAGGAACTCTGGCGCCGCATGGAGGTCAACGGCGACATCTACCTCGCCAAGTATGCCGGCTGGTACTCGGTCCGCGACGAGGCCTATTACGACGAGGACGAGACGGTGCTGCAGGCGGATGGCAGCCGCCGCTCCGCCAAGACAGACACGCCGGTCGAGTGGATGGAGGAGGAGAACTTCCTGTTCCGCCTCTCGGCCTATCAGGATCGGCTCTTGAAGCTCTACGCCGATCGGCCCGATTTCCTCGGGCCCGACACCCGGATGAACGAGGTGGCGAGCTTCGTGCGGGGCGGCCTCAACGACCTCTCGATCAGCCGCACCACCTTCGACTGGGGCGTGCCGGTGCCGGGCCATCCGGGCCACGTCATGTATGTCTGGGTCGACGCCCTGACGAACTATCTCACGGTCACGGGCTTCCCCGACGCGCAGGACCCGCGGAAGAAGTACTGGCCGATGGACCTGCACATCATCGGCAAGGACATCGTGCGCTTCCACGCGGTGTACTGGCCGGCCTTCCTGATGTCGGCCGGGTTGCCGCTGCCGAAGCGCGTGTTCGGCCACGGCTTCCTGCTCTCGAAGGGCGAGAAGATGTCGAAGTCGCTCGGCAACGTGGTCGACCCGCTCGACCTCGCCGAGACCTACGGGGTCGATCCGGTGCGCTACTTCGTGCTGCGCGAGGTGCCCTTCGGCGGCGACGGCAACTACAGCCACGACGGCATCATCAACCGCATCAACGCGGACCTTGCGAACGACCTCGGCAACCTCGCCCAGCGCTCGCTCTCGATGGTGGCGAAGAACTGCGGGGCCGCGGTGCCGGAGCCCGGTGCCCTCACGGAGGCCGACCGCGCCCTGCTCGACGCCGCAGGAGCGCTCCCCGAGAAGGCCCGCGCCGCCATGGACGTGCCGGCGCCCCACACGGCGCTCGCCGAGATCTGGGCCGTTGTGGCGGACGCCAACCGCTACTTCGCGGGCGAGGAGCCGTGGAAGCTCCGCAAGAGCGACCCCGCCCGGATGAACACCGTCCTGTACGTGACGCTGGAGACGCTGCGGCGGGTCGGCCTGCTGGTGCAGCCCTTCGTGCCTTCCGCGGCGGCCAAGCTCCTCGACCTGCTGGCGGTTCCGGCCGACCGGCGCATGCTCGAGGATGCGGGGGAGGGCGGTGATCTCGTCCCCGGCACGGCCCTGCCCGCGCCCGCCCCGATATTCCCGCGCTTCGAGAAGCCGGAAGCGCCCGCCGCCTGAGCGCGGAGGTCATGGATTCCAAAGGTCGAGACCTTTGGCGGGTGCAGGGCAGAGCCCTGCATTTGGAACCGCCGCCCCGGATTCGCCGGGTCGGAGAGGCCATCCCGGGGCTGCGCGCCCCGGGACCCCGCCCAAGGGCCTCGGGCCCTTGGGGATCCTGGGACTCGACCCACTTTCACGATAGCGACCCATGCTGATCGACAGCCACTGCCATCTCGACTTCCCCGAATTCGCCGCCGACCTGCCGGGCGTGATCGCCCGCGCCGAGGCGGCCGGCGTCGAGCGGATGCTCACCATCTCGACCCGCGTCGCCAAGGCCGGCACCTACCGGGCGATCGCCGAGGCGCACCGGCAAGTCTGGTTCACGGTCGGCACCCACCCGCATGGCGCCGCCGAGGAGCCCGACGTGGCGCCCGAGACCATCGCGGGGCTTGCCGCGCATCCGCGCTGCGTCGGCATCGGCGAGGCGGGGCTCGACTACCACTACGCCGACGCGGCGCCGGAAGCGGTGCAGGAGCGGGTGCTGCGCGCCCATATCGAGGCCGCCCGCCTCGCGGATCTGCCGCTCGTCATCCACGCCCGCGACGCCGACGACCACATGGAGCGGGTGCTCGCCGACGAGATGGCGCAAAGACCCTTCCGGGCGGTGCTGCACTGCTTCTCCTCCGGGGCGCGGCTGGCCGAGGCCGGCGTGGAACTCGGCCTGTTCGTATCGTTCTCCGGCATCGTCACCTTCCGGCGCTCGCACGAATTGCGCGACATCGCGAAGGCTGTTCCCCTCGACCGGATCCTCGTCGAGACCGACGCGCCGTTCCTCGCACCCGAGCCGCACCGCGGCCGCACCAACGAGCCGGCCTACACGGCCGACACCGCCCGCTCGCTTGCCGCGACCCTCGGCCTGGAGCCCGACGACTTCGCCCGCCGCACCACGGAAAACTTCTTCCAGTTGTTCGCGAAGGCGCGCCGGACGGAGACCGGGGCGTGACAGGCGCTGCCCCCCTCGGATACCACCCCTGAGGGAGGTCCGAATGGCGTCGCTGACCCTGCGTATCCTCGGCTGCGGTTCGTCCGGCGGCGTGCCGCGCGTCGGCTACGGCTGGGGCGCCTGCGATCCGGCCGATCCGCGCAACCGCCGCCGCCGCTGCTCGATCCTGGCCGAGCGGCGCGATGCGGGTGGCACCACCCGTGTGCTCGTCGACACCTCGCCGGACCTGCGCGAGCAGCTCCTCGACGCCGAGGTCCAGCGGCTCGACGCGGTGCTGTTCACCCACGCGCATGCCGACCACACCCACGGCATCGACGACCTGCGCCCGCTGGTGATCCAGATGCGGGCGCGCATCCCGGTCTACGCCGATGCGATCACGCGGGCGCTGCTCACCGCCCGCTTCGGCTACTGCTTCGAGACGCCGCCCGGCAGCGCCTACCCACCGATCCTCGACCTGCGTGTCCTCGACGAGCGCGCCGAGACCGAGATCGCGGGGGAGGGCGGGTGTCTCACCGCCGAGGCGCTGCCGGTGGAGCACGGCAACGAGGCGGCGCTCGGCTTCCGGTTCGGCCCGGCCGCCTACATGCCCGATGTCAGCCTCATCCCCGAGGCGGCCGAAGCGCGGTTGCGCGGGCTCGACCTCCTGATCATCGATGCCCTGCGCGAGACCCCGCACCCGACGCACTACTCGGTCACGGACGCCCTCGCGCTGATCGAGCGGGTGCGCCCGCGCCGGGCGGTTCTGACGAACCTGCACACGGATCTCGACTACCGGACGCTCGCGGACCGTCTGCCTGCTATCGTACAGCCCGCCTATGACGGCCTGAGCCTCGACGTGGATCTCTGAGCGGGCGCATCCGCTTCGCGAATTCGGAGCAGGGCGGAACGCACCTGTCACGCGCCCGTCGCGGATTTTCGCCAGCATCTGCGATTTGGGTGTTGACGGCGACGCGGCCGATCCGTATACCCCTGCTCATCGGCGCCGGCCGCGAGAGCGACCCGGGCGCTGACGCTTCTTCCGACAGTTCAGGCAGACGATCTGGCGCGAGCCGGGTGGTCCGCTGTTTTGTCGGCTGAAGGGTGTCGATCCCGACGATCCGGCCGCTTCGGTGGCTCCGAGAGGCGGGGTTGACAGGGGGAGACGAGGGCTCTAAACGCCCTCCACCGCTGAGACGGACCTGCCCTGAGGCCGGTCGGTAGCACGGTTCCTCCAGGCAGGCAAGCGGGTTTCGGGTGGACAGCCCGGTCGCTTGGGTGCCGGATCCAGGTTTCCTCCGGGGTTCGCCCCGGATCCAGCTGTCGCCCTCGGGTGCGTCTGGCGCTCTTTGACAAGTTGATCTGAGAAAGAGAAGCGTGGGCGGCGTCGTCCTTGCGGTCTCGGGGTTCTCGCGGCGCTGGCTTTGGCTGGTGCGTGGGGGTTCTGGGACGTGAGATGAGACGCTGGTTCCAAAGCTTCTTTAGGAGCTCCGGATTGCTGGAAACGGTGATCTGATGTGCTTCTGTCGATGATTTGTGATTGGTGTCATGATCAGCTCTTCAACTTGAGAGTTTGATCCTGGCTCAGAGCGAACGCTGGCGGCAGGCTTAACACATGCAAGTCGAACGCATCCTTCGGGGTGAGTGGCAGACGGGTGAGTAACACGTGGGAACGTGCCCTCCGGTTCGGGATAACTCAGGGAAACGTGAGCTAATACCGGATACGTGCTTAGGCAGAAAGGTTTACTGCCGGAGGATCGGCCCGCGTCTGATTAGCTAGTTGGTGGGGTAACGGCCTACCAAGGCGACGATCAGTAGCTGGTCTGAGAGGATGATCAGCCACACTGGGACTGAGACACGGCCCAGACTCCTACGGGAGGCAGCAGTGGGGAATATTGGACAATGGGCGCAAGCCTGATCCAGCCATGCCGCGTGAGTGATGACGGCCTTAGGGTTGTAAAGCTCTTTTCTCCGGGACGATAATGACGGTACCGGAGGAATAAGCCCCGGCTAACTTCGTGCCAGCAGCCGCGGTAATACGAAGGGGGCTAGCGTTGCTCGGAATCACTGGGCGTAAAGGGCGCGTAGGCGGCGTTTTAAGTCGGGGGTGAAAGCCTGTGGCTCAACCACAGAATGGCCTTCGATACTGGGACGCTTGAGTATGGTAGAGGTTGGTGGAACTGCGAGTGTAGAGGTGAAATTCGTAGATATTCGCAAGAACACCGGTGGCGAAGGCGGCCAACTGGACCATTACTGACGCTGAGGCGCGAAAGCGTGGGGAGCAAACAGGATTAGATACCCTGGTAGTCCACGCTGTAAACGATGAATGCTAGCTGTTGGGGTGCATGCACCGCAGTAGCGCAGCTAACGCATTAAGCATTCCGCCTGGGGAGTACGGTCGCAAGATTAAAACTCAAAGGAATTGACGGGGGCCCGCACAAGCGGTGGAGCATGTGGTTTAATTCGAAGCAACGCGCAGAACCTTACCATCCTTTGACATGGCAGGCTTGTTCCAGAGATGGATCGTTCCCTTCGGGGACCTGCACACAGGTGCTGCATGGCTGTCGTCAGCTCGTGTCGTGAGATGTTGGGTTAAGTCCCGCAACGAGCGCAACCCACGTCCTTAGTTGCCATCATTCAGTTGGGCACTCTAGGGAGACTGCCGGTGATAAGCCGCGAGGAAGGTGTGGATGACGTCAAGTCCTCATGGCCCTTACGGGATGGGCTACACACGTGCTACAATGGCGGTGACAGTGGGACGCGAAGGGGTGACCCTGAGCCAATCTCCAAAAGCCGTCTCAGTTCGGATTGCACTCTGCAACTCGAGTGCATGAAGGCGGAATCGCTAGTAATCGTGGATCAGCATGCCACGGTGAATACGTTCCCGGGCCTTGTACACACCGCCCGTCACACCATGGGAGTTGGTCTTACCCGACGGCGCTGCGCCAACCGCAAGGAGGCAGGCGACCACGGTAGGGTCAGCGACTGGGGTGAAGTCGTAACAAGGTAGCCGTAGGGGAACCTGCGGCTGGATCACCTCCTTTCTAAGGATGCTGTTTGCAGGATGACCGGCCTGTCCGGTCCGCTCCTCGTACGGCGTCATTTAGATACAGGGTCCAGTCAGGACCCATTTGGCGGGACGAAGCCGTCCTCGTTTCTCTTTCTCATCCGGACAAGCGGATCGCTGGTCGACAGCCGTTGCGTGCAGACGCGAGGCAGCACCGATCAGGCGACCAGCTCGGGCCTGTAGCTCAGGTGGTTAGAGCGCACCCCTGATAAGGGTGAGGTCGGACGTTCGAGTCGTCCCAGGCCCACCACGATCGGGTGCCATGCGCACCACTGACCATCACCGACTGCAGCTGACACCTTCGGGGACATAGCTCAGTTGGGAGAGCGCGTGCTTTGCAAGCATGAGGTCGTCGGTTCGATCCCGTCTGTCTCCACCATCCTCCACACGCTGCCTCGTTGGCGCGGGGAGGGGTGTCGAGCGGCCCAGTCCGGAATTCCAGTTTTGCGATACGCTGCGAGGCTTCGGCCCGGTGTGTCTGCAAAAACCAATCTGACATCGTGAAGAGGGAATGTGTGCCGGTTTGGCAGCGAGA